>NZ_JBDJMI010000012.1:0-116855 GCF_039673825.1 Luteimonas sp. TWI662
GTCCGAGCGCCCCCACCCAACCCTCCCCCGTGCACGGGGGAGGGCGGCACAGGCGCGTTCGCCGCCGCGATGCGCTCGTCGCCTTCCCCCGCTGACGGGGGAAGGCCGGGATGGGGGCACGCCCACGACACGCTGCGATCGGACAGAGCGCCCCCACCCAACCCTCCCCTGTACGTGGCGTCTTGCACGCTCTGAAGCGCCCATTGGAACGCGAGGGCCTGCGTGGCGCAGAAGGTCCATTGGATCGCAGGCCCTCAGAACAGGCTCGCCTGGCGCGGTTGCGGGGCAAGTTCGCTGCGCAGACGGACGGGATCGTCGAGGCGCTGGCGGGGATGGTGGCCAGGCACGATCACGAACGGCATGACTTTCTTCAACGGCACGCGCAGCCGCGCCAGGTCGTCCAGGCGCAAGGCGCCGTGCGGGCGCGCGGCGATGATCCGCTCGACGTTGCGCGCGCCCAGCCCCGGCACGCGCAGCAGCATCTCGCGCGGCGCGCGGTTGACGTCGACCGGGAAGCGCGTCGGGTTACGCAGGGCCCAGGCGAGCTTGGGATCGACGTCGAGATCGAGCATGCCCGCTTCGGTGCCGTCTTCAGCCGGCGCGCCCTCGGCGGCAGGTTCGGGCGCGATCTCGTCGACATCGAAGCCATAGAAGCGCAGCAGCCAGTCGGCCTGGTAGAGCCGGTGTTCGCGCAGCAGCGGCGGCGCCTGCAGCGGCAGCGTCTTGGAGGCGTCGGGAATCGGGCTGAAGGCCGAGTAGTAGACGCGGCGCATGCGATAGGTGCCGTACATGCGGCTGCTCGATTCGAGGATGCGCCGATCGTTGGCACCGTCGGCGCCGACGATCATCTGCGTGCTCTGTCCGGCAGGCGCGAACCGCGGCGCCTTGGCGCGGCGCACGCCTGCGGCCTGGCGCTTGGCGCGGCGCGCCTCCTTGTCCTCATCGATGCGCCACTTGAGTTCGCCCATCGCGCCGTGGATGCCGGCATGGGTTTTCTCCGGCGCCAGTGCCGACATGCCGGCCTCGGTCGGCAGCTCGATGTTGATGCTGAGCCGGTCGGCGTAGCGGCCGGCTGCGGCGAGCAGTTCGGGCGCGGCGTCGGGAATGGTCTTGAGGTGGATGTAGCCGGCAAAGCGATGATCCTGCCGCAGACTGCGCGCGACCTCGACCAGTTGCTCCATCGTGTAGTCGCCATTGCGGATGATGCCGCTCGACAGGAACAGCCCTTCGATGTAGTTGCGCTTGTAGAAATCCAGGGTCAGGTCCACGACCTCCTGGGTCGTGAAGCGTGCGCGGCGCACGTTGCTCGACACCCGGTTGACGCAGTAGGCGCAGTCGAACACGCAGAAGTTCGTCAGCAGGATCTTGAGCAGCGACACGCAGCGGCCGTCGGGCGTGTACGAATGGCAGATGCCCATGCCCTCGGTGCTGCCGATGCCGCCGGTCTTCGACGAGTCGCGCCGGTTCGCGCCACTCGACGCACAGGAGGCGTCGTACTTGGCGGCGTCGGCGAGCACAGCGAGCTTGTCGGTCAGGTTCACCGGCGGACCGTGACAGGTCCATGTCTCAATCCGTGAGACGGCATCGTCACCGCGCTGAACGCAGATCGATGCGGCGTCTTCGACGCCGCGCGGCCCGGCGCCTTTCGACATCCCGGCCACCGCAGAAGCGCATTCACATCGCGTGGCCGCCGCGATCGATAGCGTGCAGCGCGGGTCTGTCGATCAACACGACCGCGGCGCGTATCTCCTAGGGGCGGCATCATCGAGCATCGGAACCGACAACCACGGCGCCTTCGCGCCCGCATCGCCGCCGGCGTCGCACTGAGCGGCCTTGCGCTGGCCGGCTGCGCCGGTCCGCAATCGGCGCTCGACCCCGCCGGCCCGGCCGCGGCGCAGATCGCCTTCGGCTGGTGGCTGATGGCCGGCGCGTTCACGATGGTCTGGGCGCTCGTGCTCGTGCTGTTGTGGCGTGCGCTGCGCCGCCGCGAGGCCGGCCAGGCGCTGAAGCAGCCCGAACGCCTGGTCGTGTGGGGCGGCCTGGTGCTGCCGACGCTGGTGCTGACCGCGCTGCTGGTCTACGGCAGCCTGACCAGCGCGCGGGTGACCGGGGTCGGCGTGGAACCGGACATGGTCGTCGAGGTCACCGCGCGGCAATGGCAATGGCATTTCCGCTATCGCGATGCCGACGACGCGGTGCTGGGCGAGAGTGTCGACGCGCTGGCGATGCCGCTGGGCCGGATGGTCGAGTTCCGCATCACCAGCGATGACGTGATCCACAGCTTCTGGGTGCCTCGGCTCGGCGGCAAGATCGATGCGATCCCCGGGCGCGTCAACGTCCTGCGCTTGCGCGCCGACGCCGCGGTGCCGATGCGCGGCCAGTGCGCGGAGTTCTGCGGCCTGGAGCACGCACGCATGCTGTTTCCGGTGCGGGTGATGGAGGCCGCGGCGATGCCCGCGTGGCTGGCGGCCCAGCCGCCGGCGCGGGCCGACGAGCCCCCGTCGGCGCAGGCCCCGGCCGGGCGCGCGCCGCCACGTCACCGCGCCTCGGAGAACGTGCTGTGAGCGGCGGCCTGGGGCCCGATCCGGTGCTGCCCTCGCCCGGCGATCACCTGCGCCACGCCGAGCGCCTGGCACTGCTCGAGCGTGTGTGGTCGAACGGACGCGGTCTGGTCGGCCAGCTGACCGCGGTCAACCATTCGACGATCGCGATGCGCTTCATCGTCACCGGCTTTGCGTTCCTGCTGATCGGCGGGATGCTGTCGATGTTCATCCGGCTGCAGTTGGCCTGGCCGGGCCTGCAGGTGCTCGACCCGGCGCGCTATGCGCAGTTCGTGACCATGCACGGCACGACGATGATGTTCCTGTTCGCGGTGCCGATCATGGAAGGCTTCGCGATGTACCTGATCCCGAAGATGCTCGGCTCGCGCGACCTCCCGTTCCCGCGGCTCTCGGCGTTCGGCTGGTGGTGCTATCTGTTCGGCGGCTTGTTCCTGTACTCGAGCTTCCTGTTCGGCAGCGTGCCCGACGGCGGCTGGTTCATGTACACGCCGCTGACCGATGCGACCTACTCGCCGGGCAAGGGTGCGGATTTCTGGTTGATCGGCGTGACGTTCGCCGAGATCGCGGCGGTCACCGCGGCGGTGGAGCTGATCGTGGCGATCCTGATCACGCGCGCGCCGGGCATGGATCTCACGCGCATGCCGGTGTTCGCCTGGGCGGTGCTGGTGACCGCCTTCATGATCGCGTTCGGCTTTCCGCCACTGATCCTGGCCAGCCTGCTGCTGGAGATCCAGCGCGCGTTCGACTTCGCGTTCTTCGAGGTCGCGCGTGGCGGCGATCCGCTGCTGTGGCAGCACCTGTTCTGGCTGTTCGGCCATCCGGAGGTCTACATCATCTTCCTACCGGCCGCCGGCGTGGTGTCGATGGTGGTGCCGACGTTCGCCCGCCGCCCGATCGTGGGCTACACCTGGATCGTGTTGGCGCTGGTGGCGACGGGCTTTCTGAGCTTCGGACTGTGGGTGCACCACATGTTCGCGGTCGGCATCCCATTGCTGGCGCTGGCGTTCTTCAGTGCGGCGAGCATGATGGTGGCCATCCCGACCGGCATCCAGGTGTTTGCGTGGATCGCCACGCTGTGGTCGGGCAAGCCATGGCTGCGCGTGCCGATGCTGCACATCGTCGGCTTCTTCGTGGTGTTCGTCTGCGGCGGGCTGACCGGGGTGATGCTGGCCTTCGTGCCGTTCGACTGGCAGGCGCACGACACCCATTTCGTCGTCGCGCATCTGCACTATGTGCTGATCGGCGGGCTGATGTTCCCGATGTTCGCCGGGCTCTACTACTGGCTGCCGCTGGCGAGCGGACGCATGCCCTCCGAATCGCTGAGCCGCAGCGGCTTCTGGCTGGTGTTCATCGGCATGAACCTGACGTTCCTGCCGATGCACCTGACCGGTCTGGTCGGGCTGCCGCGGCGCGTCGACAGCTATGCGATGGAGCTGGGCGTGCACTGGCTCAACCTGGTCTCCACCGCGGCCGGTTTCGTCCTCGCGGTCGGCGTGATCGCGATCCTGATCGACGTCGCGCTGTGCTTCGTGCTGGGGCGCCGCGCCGAGGCCAACCCCTGGCAGGCCGGCACGCTGGAATGGGCGCTGCCGCGGCCGGTGCCGGCGTACAACGTTGCCTCGGTACCCGAGGTCGGCGATCGCTACCCGCTATGGCACCGTCCGGCGATCGCCGATGAGATCGCGCGCACCGACGGCCTGCTCGGCGAGGCGCACGACGGGCGACGCGAGCTCCTGGGCACAGGCATCCAGTCGGCACGCCCCGAGCAGGTGATCCGGGTCTCGACCTCGACCTGGCTGCCGCTGCTCGCAGCGCTGTCCATCGGGGCGGTGCTGACCGGCTTCATCACCTCGCAATACTGGCTGTCGGTGCTGATGCTGATGCCGCTGATCGGGTTGTTTCTGGTCTGGGCCTGGACCACCGGCGACCGCCATGCGCCGGCGTCGATCGAGGTCGCGCCGGGGCTGACGCTGCCGACCCAGGCCGCGGCGCGCAACGCGCCGGGCTGGTGGGCGCTGGTGGCGACGCTGCTGATCGATGGCTCGCTGTTCGCCTCGCTGGTCTTTGCGTACTTCTATCTGTGGCTCAACGCTCCGGCGTGGCCGGCTGGCGGGGCGCAGCTCGCGGCCTGGACGCCGACGCTCGCCGCGCTGGCGGCATTGGCGGTGCCGTTGCTGTCGGCATGGGCCGCGCCGCGCGCGCTGCGCGCCGGACACCGCGGCAGCGCGATCGCCTGGCACGCGGCCGCGCTCGTTGCCGGCGCCGGGTTTCTTGCGCTGCACCTGCCGGCGATCTGGCAGTCGACCGGGGCGCCGCAGGTCCACGCCTACGCGTCGGTGGTCTGGACGCTGACCGGCTTCCACGCGGTGCACGTGGTCGTGGCGATGCTGATCGGCGGCTTCGTCGCGCTGCGCATCCATCGCGGCCATGTCGACGCCGTGCGCAGCCTGGAGTCGCGCGTGGCCGCCGGCTTCTGGCGGTATGCGGTCGGCCAGGGCGTGGTCGTCTGGGGCGTGCTGCATCTGTTCCCGAGGTGGCTATGAACCGGCCCGACGATCGCCTGGGCCTGACCCGCATGGCCGCGCCGCTGGCGGTCTGGGCACTGCATTTCGTCGTCGTCTACAGCCTGCAGGGCTTGGCCTGCGCACGCGGACTGGGCCGCACGCCCGTCGCCGGACTCGAGGCCATGACCTGGGCGCTGTGGGGGCTGACGCTGCTCGCGCTGCTGGGCATCGCGTGGTCCGGCCGTGCGGCCTGGCGCGCGCGACGCATGGCCGCGCCGACCCGCCCTGCCGGCGACCGGCGGCACTTCCTGCCTCTGCTGACCGCGCTCGTCGCGCTGGTCGCCGCGATCGGGGTGGGGTTCACCGCGCTGCCGGTCGCGCTGCTGCCCACCTGCGCCTGACGCGCCCAACGAGGACCCGATGCGCAAGGATCTGAAACAGCCCGTCCCACGGACCCAGAGCCACACGGTCGAAAGCGTGCTGGCGATCGCCAAGCACCCGATCCACCCGATGCTGGTGACGTTCCCGATCGCATTCCTGTCGATGGTCGTCGTCGCCGACGGCCTGTATCTGTGGCTGCGCACGCCGTTCTGGGCGGAGCTGGCGTTCTGGCTCAACGTCGGCGGGCTGGGATTTGGCGTGCTCGCCGGGATCGTCGGCACGATGGACATGATGTCGATCCGTGTGGTGCGCCGACACGTCTCGGCCTGGAACCATTTCATCGTCGCGGTGATGGTGCTGGCGATGGCGGCGCTTGGCGTGTGGCTGCGCCTGCCCGACCCGGTGGCCGCGGTCTGGCCCTGGGGCCTGCTGTCGTCGGCGGTGATGGCGCTGCTGGTGGCCGTCGCCGGCTGGCTCGGCGGCACGCTGAGCTTCCGCCATGGCGTCGGTGTGTACGGCGATGAGGAGCCGGAGACGCCGAAAGGCCGCGATATGGAGAAGAAACCACCGACGGCGTGACGACGGCCGATCGTCGTGGCGCCGGCACGCCGATCGTGCAGCCCTGCCGCAACAGACTGAATGCGGATCGACGCGCACGCCCCCCTGAAGGCCCTGCGCGAGCGCGGAGCCTGCGATATTCTCCCGACTCACGGGGAGCACGCGGCACAGGCGCATGGGGATGGTGGCTCGTTGGGCAGCGGCGGTCCTGCTGTGGGCGTGCGCGACCGCCGCATGCGCGCAGGCATGGACGCTGCAGCGTCTGGAGACGACGGCCGGCATTGATGCGCCGCCTGTGGACACGGCCGATGCGCTGCGGCCCAACCGGCCGGACGTGCTGTTCGAGCGCGAGCGCGGCGGCGTCTGGTGGAAGCTGACCAGCCGGATCGACTTCCCTGCCGACGAGGCGCCCAAGCTGCTGCTGTCCACGCCATTCCTCAACGAGATCGAGGCCTGGCCGCCAGGCGCGACCGCGCCCTCGCGGTACGGGGTCTACGGTGCGTATGCCGACGACCGCTATTCGCCGCGCGCGCTGGTGATCGACCTGCCCGACGGCCTGCGCGCGGGCGATGCGGTCTGGCTGCGGGTGATCGCCAAAGGCTCGATTCCGATGCCGGTCGACATCGCGCCGCTGGCCCAAGTGCAGCGCGATGATCTGCGTTATGCCTACCGGCGGGCCTTCAGCCTGGGCGCGACGACGGTGCTGCTGTTGCTGGCGGCGGCCTTCTGGCTGCGCCTGCGCGAACGTGCGCACCTGTACTTCGCCGCCAACCTGACCTGCGTGCTGATCTACCTGCTGGTCCTGGGCGGCGAAGCCCGCGACATCCCACTGCTGGACGCGGCGTTCGGCCGCTCGCTGCAGCCGCAGCGGGTCCTGGCCTCGCTCGGCGGCCTGTTCGCGATCCTGTTCCAGGCGCGCTATCTCGACGTGGACCGCCATCTGCCCAGGATCGCGATCGTGCTGCGCGTGTGCGCCGGCGCGATGGCGGCGATCGCGTGCGGGCACGCGCTGTTCGACAGCCGGCTGTTGTCCTATCTGGGCAACCTCGGACTGATGGTGTCGTCGGTGATCCTGCTGCTGATCGCCTGGGTCCAGGCTTGGCGCGGCCAGCGCGAGGCGCGGATCCTGTCGATCGCCTGGTTGCCACTGCTGGGGTTCTGCATCCTGCGCACGCTCGAACTGATGGGCGCCTGGAATGCACCGGCGTGGGTGGGCAGCGGCATGGACCTGGGCCTGGCGACGTCCGGCCTGCTGCTGACGCTGGGCTTGGCCGATGCGATGGTCGAGCTGCGCCGAGATCGCGACCGCGCCAGCCATCTGGCGATGGTCGACGGGCTGACCGGCATGGCAAGTCGCAGCGCGATCGAGCAGCGCCTGGCCCAGGAGATCGCACTGGCGGACGCGCGCGCGACGCCGCTGTCGGTCGCGTTCATCGACCTCGACCGCTTCAAGGCCATCAACGATCGCCATGGCCATGCGTTGGGCGACGAATGCCTGCGCATCGTCGCCGCCCGGGCCCGCAACCGCCTGCGCGAGCGCGACGCGCTCGGTCGCTACGGCGGCGACGAACTGCTGGCCGTCCTGCCCGGCGCCGACCTGGTGCAGGCCGAGGCGACGGCGCAGGCGATCTGCACGGCCGTCCGCACCCATCCGCTCTCGGCCGGGGAGCAGACCCTGCCGCTGTCGCTGAGTATCGGCGTGGCGCAGTTCGCGGCCGGCGAGTCGATGGCAGCGCTGCTCGCGCGTGCCGACGCCGCGCTGTATGCCAGCAAGAGCGGCGGCCGCGATCGCGTCACGTCCGCCCCAGCCCCCGTTGCCCTTCCTGCCGCCTACACGGACGCCCGCGCATGACCCAGACGAACGCCGCCCCGACACCGCCCCCCGCCACTGAACAGGACCTGCTGCCAGGCGACATCCTGCTGATGCTCAGCAGTGGCCAGTTGTCCACGCTGATCGCCTGGTGCGGCGACAGCATCTACAGCCATGCGGCGATCGTCGCCGACCAGGGCGACCTGATCGAGGCCGCCGCCTCGGGCGTGCGCCGGTATCCGCTGGCGCAGCGGCTGGTCGACACCGCCGAGATCGTGCTGCTCGACGCCTACCGTCCGCTCGCGCACGACGGCAGTCCGCTCGACGACGCCGACCGGGCCAGCGTGCTGGCCAAGGCCGAGTCGATGCTCGGCATTCCCTATCCGGTCGATGCGCTGGCGTTTCTCGGCGTGGTCGTCGCGGTCCGCGGCAAGTGGCCGCAGAACTGGCTGGCACGCATCGTCGTGCGCGAAGCGCTCGACCACCTGATCCACGACAACCCGAGCCACATGATCTGCAGCGAGGTCGTCTATCGTGCCCTGGCCGAATGCGATGTACAGCCGGTCGGCCGGCTCGCACCGCGCATCGTGATGACCGGGCCGACGCACCTGCCGTTCCCCAAGATCGATGCCAAGGCGCTGCTCGAGGAGGTCTGGGGGTTGCTGCATCCGCAACGCCAGCAGGCACTGGCGGCGATCCGCGCACACCTGCAGACCGATCCGCAGGCCGCGACCCCGCCGCTGCAGGGCGCGCCGGCCGACGCGGCGCTGCGCGAGCGAGCCAACACTGTGCGCGACCGGCTCGGTCTTTCGGACCTGCCGATCACCACCAGCGTCGACGATGCCGGCGCCTTGCTCGAAGAAGCGACGCCCCAGACGCCTGCCCGGGCGATCCCGCATCCCAATCCGAAGCTGGTGATGCCGCTCGATCTGGCCAGTTCGCCGTCGCATACCCAGATCGGTCGCCTGCTGCAGGCCAACACCAGCCCGTGACGGGCCCCGGTGCGCCCTGCATCGGGGCGCACCGGCGGACAGATTGCCCGCCCGCCGTGACGCCTGTGTTCGGCGATCAGTTGGAAGAGGCCGGCGCCTGCGGCGGTGGCGGCAGATCGCCGACCGTGCGCGGCTTGGCGCCGGTCAGCGCGGCGATCGACAGCAGCAGCACCAGCGGTACCCAGCCGATCGCGCGGTAGAACATCGGCCCATGGTGGTCGCGGTCCTGGCCCAGTTCGTAGAGCAGCAGGCCGAAGTACAGATGCAGCAACACCGCCGCGGCAACGACGACCAGCTTGAGCACCAGCCAGGCGCCGCTGGGGCCGAACGCGATCAACACACCGCCGACGACGACGGTCACCAGCGCGGCCGGCGTCATGACGCGGAAGAACAGCGTATTGGTGACCGGATTCCAGAACGCGGGATCGGCATCGATCTCGCGGCGATGCCGCGCCACGAACAATCGCGGCAGGAAGAACAGCCCGGAAAACCAGACCGTCATCGCGAGGATGTGCAGCACCTTGAGCCAGAAGTACACCGGCGACTCCGGGGCGGGGATCCAGGCAGCCTAGGGCGTCGTCGGTCAAGCCGACGTGGGCGACGGTCCGCGCCGCATCGATAGGCACCGACGGCCCCCATCGTCGCGACCTGGCCGCTGCTAGGCTTGCCGGCGATGTCGCGCTTCATCCGCCGCTGTTGGGTCCTCATTCCCGCCTGCGCCGCCACGGCGGCGATCGCCACCGTGCCCGAGGGGCCGCCGCCCACACTCGCCAGCGCATGGACGCTGTCGCCTTGGACGCTGCTCCCGCTGCTTGCACTCGCCGTGCTGTACGCACGCGGGCTGACGCGGCTGTGGCACCGCGCCGGCATCGGACGCGGCGTGTCGCGTGGCGAAGTCGGCGCGTTCGCAGCCGGCATGCTCGCGCTGGGGGCGGCGATGGTCTGGCCGCTGGACGCATTCGCCGCCTATGCGCTGTCGGCGCACGTGGCCCAGCACATGACCCTGCTCGCGTTGGCGCCGCCGCTGTTGCTGGCCGGCCGCCCGTTCGCGATCGCCGCCGCCGCGTTGCCGGGGCGCTGGGCCGCGCGTCTGCACCGCCGTCTGCATCGGCCGCTGTCGTCGCTGGCCACAGCGCTCGCGCCGGCGGCGGTGATGCACGGCGCGACGATGTGGCTGTGGCATCTGCCGGGGGCGACCGCGGCCGCCCTTGCCGATACCGCCCTGCACCGCGCGATGCACGCCAGCTTCCTGGTCGCGGGCGTGTGGTTCTGGGCGGCGGTGTGGCGGCGGCTGCGCGCCCCCGATGCCGGCGCCGTCGGCGGGCTCGTCGCCTTGGTGGCGGTGATGATGCAGATGGGCTTCCTCGGCGCGCTGCTGACCTTCGCACCGCGGCTGCTGTATCCGGTCTACACCGATCGCGCGCTGCTGGTGGGGCTCGATCCACTGCGCGACCAGCAACTGGCCGGGCTGTTGATGTGGGTGCCCAGTTGTGTGCCGTACATCGTGGTCGGCCTCTGGCTGGTCGTTGCCCTGCTGCGCCGGATGCGACAACGCGGCTGAAGCGCAGCGGCGGCCCGCAGCATGCACGCGCCGCCCACTCCACATGCCATCGACCCACGCTCGGGCAGGATCGCCGCTTCATGTTCCGACGCGGAGGCGAGATGACGCTGGACTGGAACTACCTGTCCGCCGTGGCCTGGCCGCTGGCGGCGGCGTTGCTGCTGGGCCTGATCGTGCACTGGGCGCTGCGCGCGCTGCGCCGCACCGCGCGCCGCCATGCGCAGGACTACTTGCGCGCGCGCATCGCCCAGATGGTCGCGACCCCAGCCGCGATCGCCTTGCCGCTACTGTTCCTGGCGATCGCACTGAACTACACGCCGCTCGACCCCGACCTGGTGCGGTCGCTGCGTCATGGGCTCGGGATCGGCGGCATGCTGTGCCTGACGTGGCTGCTGGCCCGCGTGGTCGGCGCAATCGAAGCGCGCATCCTGCGCGAGCATCCGGTCGACATCGAGGACAACCTCGCGGCGCGGCGCATCCAGACCCAGACCCGCGTGATCAGCCGCGTCGTGCAGGGCACGGTGATCCTGGTCGGCGTGGCGCTGGCGCTGATGACGTTTCCGCAGGTGCGCCAGGTCGGCGCCGCGCTGCTGGCCTCGGCCGGCATCATCGGCCTGGTCGCAGGCATCGCCGCCCAGCCGGTGTTCGGCAACCTGATCGCCGGCCTGCAGATCGCACTGGCCCAGCCGATCCGGCTCGACGACGTGGTCATCGTCGAAGGCGAATGGGGGCGCATCGAAGAGATCACCTCGACCTACGTGGTCGTGCGGATCTGGGACGAGCGTCGCCTGGTGGTGCCGCTGCAGTGGTTCATCTCCAATCCCTTCCAGAACTGGACGCGTACCAGCGCGCAGTTGCTCGGCACCGCGTTCCTGTGGCTCGACCACCGCGCGCCGATCGCGACGATCCGCGCGGAACTGCAGCGGCTGTGCGAGGCCGATCCGCGCTGGGACCGCCGCGTGTGCGTGACCCAGGTCACCGAGACCGACAAGCACACGATCGAGGTCCGCCTGCTGGTGAGCGCGCGCAACTCGGGCGAGCTGTTCGATCTGCGCTGCGCGGTACGCGAAGGCATGCTGGCGTTCCTGGCCGCCCATCATCCCGAAGCGCTGCCGCGACTGCGCAACGACGTCGAGGAGGTCGGCGCGCAACGGCCACGGCCTGCGCAGCCGGCGCCCGACCATGCCGATACCCGCTCGCCCGGCGCCGAGACCGTGACCGCCGCCGACCGCGAAGCCGAGGCGGCACGCGACGCCGCGGCCGCCCCCTCGCCTCCCCTTTCCCCCGACCCTGGAGCCACAGCATGAAGACCCGTCAACTCGGCCTCGGCGGCCCCGCCGTTTCGGCCATCGGCCTGGGCTGCATGGGCATGAGCGCGTTCTACGGCGGACGCGAAAGCGACGCCGATGCCATCCGCGTCATCCACCATGCCCTCGATCAGGGCATCACCCTGCTCGACACCGCCGACATGTACGGCCCGCACACCAACGAATCGCTGGTCGGCCGTGCGTTGCAGGGCCGCCGCGACGACGCGTTCGTGGCAACCAAGTTCGGCATCCGGCTCAATCCCGACGACCCGCAGGCGCGCAGCGTCGACGGGCGTCCGGAGTACGTGATCGCCGCCTGCGAGGCGAGCCTGTCGCGGCTGGGCATCGAGACGATCGACCTGTACTACCAGCACCGTGTCGATCCCCAGGTGCCGATCGAGGACACCGTCGGCGCGATGGCGCGCTTGGTCGAGCAGGGCAAGGTCCGTCATCTCGGCCTGTCGGAGGCGTCCGCGCAGACCTTGCGCCGCGCCTGCGCGGTGCATCCGATCACCGCATTGCAGAGCGAGTACTCGCTGTGGTCGCGCGACCCCGAGACCACCGGCGCGCTGGCCGCCTGCCGCGAACTGGGCGTGGGCTTCGTCGCCTATTCCCCGCTGGGCCGGGGCTTTCTGACCGGCACGATCCGCACCCCCGAGGACTTCGAGGCCGACGACTACCGCCGCCATTCGCCGCGCTTCCAGGGCGAGAACTTCGACCGCAATCTGGTGCTGGTCGAACAAGTGCAGGCGATCGCGCAGGACTACGGCGTCACGCCCGGCCAACTCGCGCTGGCCTGGGTGCTGGCCCAGGGCGAGGACATCGTGCCGATCCCAGGCACCAAGCGCGTGGGCTTTCTCGACGAGAACATCGCCGCGCTCGCCATCGGGCTGACCGATGACGACCTGGCCCGCATCGATGCGATTTTCCCGCCCGATGCCGCCGCCGGCACGCGCTACCCGCAAGCCGGTATGGCCGCACTCGGCCGTTGAGGACGAGCGTTCCGATCGCCGCCGCGCCACGGAATTGCCGCGGGAATTTGACGCCTCGCGAACGCGCCCGCGCGCACCGTCGCGTGACGGCATCGCCCCGACGCCCGTGCCACCGCGGCGTCGGGCGCTCCTGATCTCAAGGAAATGCCGCACGGCCGGCCGCCCAGGTGGGCGGCGCATCCCGCACACGGGTGTCTTTCGGCCGTTCCACGGGCACCGCCTCCGGTGCGCCGCCGCCATCGCCGCCCGTCGGCGAGGAGACTGCGATGCACGACCGCAAAGACGACATCCCCGGCACCTCGGAAATGAAGGCCTTCGGCGAAGAGCTGCTGGCCACGGGTGCGCGCTACATCGACGCCGGCAGGCGCTGGCTGAGCGAGAGGAGAGACCAGATGGCTTCCCGAGACGGCGACGAAGGTCGCCATGGCCCCGGCCCCGGCAGTGGACGCCGCGCCTACCGCGACGCGCCCTATCGCGGCGAAGCCGGCGGCGACGCCGGTTACGGCGATCCGGCAGGAGCCCAGCAGCACGCCTGGCGCCGCCAGCAGGGTCCGCACGGCGGCCACGACGCCCGTGATCACCCTGGCGAGGGCTACGGCGCAGGTGCGCCCTACACCCAGTTTTCACGCGACCGGCATCCCGACGACGCGCGGGGCGGCAGTGGCCGCGCCTACGGTGCTGGGGGTGGCGGTGGCGACCTGCGCGACGGCGACGACCACCTATCGGACTGGGGGCATCGCGCCCCGCACTGGTTCAACGAGGTCGACCACCTGGGCGGCGCGCCCGATTTCGCGCATTTCGGTGCCTACGACCGCGAGGGCCGTGTCGGCCGGGCGACAGCGCGCGGCGATGCCGGGCGAGCGCCGGGACGCGGCTGGCGTGGCGTCGGCCCGAAAGGCTACGTCCGCTCCGATGCGCGGATCACCGAGGACATCTGCGAACGGCTCACCCACAGCGACGAAATCGATGCCCGCGAGGTCTCGGTGCGGGTCCACGAGGGCATCGTGACGCTCGAGGGTCACGTCGAGCAGCGCTGGACCAAGCACCGCATCGAGGACATTGCCGAAGGCTGCGCGGGTGTGAAGGATGTCGAGAATCGCCTTCGCGTGCGCGACGCAGGACGCTGGCAGCCCGGGGGCGACACGGCCCCGGCCACTTCGGGCCGCGATGCATCGGGCAGTGCTTCCTCGACCGGGGCCTCGACCTACGTGCCGCCCGCAGCCGGCCCCGGCGCGGCAGGTCCGCTGTCGACCGCGGCGCGCCAGCATGACACCGGCCACCGCCATGGCGAGCCGGCGTCCGGCACGCAGCGCGGTGCCGGTACGCCGACGCAAGGCGACGCGGGCACGCGCTGACGGCCGTCTGCCGGGCGCCGATGCCTGCCAGTGCCATCGGCCCGCGCCGCATTCACATCGGCGCGGGCCGACATCGCGGATAGTCCGGCCTCCCTCCCGCCGGCCCGTCCATGCTGACTCCCGTGTTCGCGACCGCCACGATGGTGCTGGCGATCGCCACCCTGATGCCCACCATCCGCAGCGGCGCGTGGTGGATCCGCGGTCTCGATTTCCCGCGTCTGCAACTGCTGGTGCTTTCGATCGCCGTGCTGGTGGCCCAGATGGTGTTGCAGCCGATCGACGATGCGTGGACCACCGCGATCGTAGTCGTCAATGCCGGCTGCGTGCTTTGGCAGGCCTGGTGGATCGTGCCCTACACCCGGTTGCGGCGGCCGGAGGTCAGTGATGCGCCCGCCGATGCGCGCCCGCGCATCCGTCTACTCGCCAGCAACGTGCTGATGCACAACCGCGACACCGCGCCGTTGGTGGCGCTGGTGCGCGAACACCGCCCCGACGTGTTGATTGCGGTGGAGACCGACCGGCACTGGGAGCGCGCGCTCGACGGCCTGGAGGACCTGCTGCCGCATGCGCTGCGCTGCCCGCTCGACAACCTGTACGGCATGCATCTGTACACGCGCCTGCCGCTGCACGATGCCAAGGTGCGCTATCTGGTCGAGGACGACATCCCGTCGATGCATGCCACGCTCGAGCTCGATAACGGCCAGCGGGTCGTGTTGCATGCCCTGCACCCGCGCCCGCCGAGCCCGACCGAAGCCGACAGTTCGCAGGACCGCGACGCCGAACTGGTGCTGGTCGGGCGCGCAGCACGCGAAGCCGAACACCCGGTGATCGTCGCCGGCGACCTCAACGACGTGGCGTGGTCGCGGACCACGCGCCTGTTCCGCAAGGTCAGCGGTCTGCTCGACCCCCGTATCGGGCGCGGCATGTACAACACCTTCCACGCACGCCTGCCGGGCCTGCGCTGGCCGCTCGACCATCTGTTCCACAGCCGGCACTTCACCCTGGTGGGCATGCGCCGGTTGCCGGCGATCGGCTCGGACCATTTCCCGATCCTCGTCGAACTGGCTCTCGCGCCCGGCCGCAATCGACGCGACGCCGGCCTGTCACCGGATGCACAGGCGCGTACCGATGCGCAGGCCGCGGTCGACGGCGCCGATCCCAACGACACCGCAGCGCCACGCTGATCGCAGCGTAGGCGGCTGCGTCAGCGATCCAGCCGTGCGCGCAGGTCGCGCAGATCCTGGCGGGCGATGTCGCGCAGCGTGGCGTCACGCCAGGCCTGCGCCGCATCCGGGCCAGCCTGCGCGCTACGGCGCTCGTACTCAGGCTGCATCTGCTCGATCCGCAATGCGCGGATGCGCCGGTACTCGGCTTTCAGCGATGAGGCGCGCCGGATCGGCCACGACTCCCCGATCGGCTGCGCCCACGGTTGCGGCTCGATGGCCACCGTGGCGACCGCATCGGCCTGGACCGCTGCGGCACCATCGCCGGCCCAGGCCGGCGACCCACAGGCCAGCGCGAGCAACGCGGTGGGCACGGCCCAGCGCTGCGCACGTCCACCGACGATCTCGTCCATCGCACCCTCCACGCGCTGGCGATGATGCAGACGCTAGCACCGAATCGGGGACGGTGGTGTGCACAGGGTACGGGCCGCGTGTTCAGGCGCCGGGGCGCAGGTCCAGTCCCAGTGCATGGCCGAGGGTGCGCACGCCATCGTCGTCGTCGCGCAGGGCCATCGCCCCGGCGAAGGTGTCGTCGCCGGTCTCCCAGGTCCACAGCGTATAGCCGGCGACTCGCAGTTGATCGTAGGCGGCACCAAGCAGTGCCGACGGCGGGACATCGACCAGTGCGTCGGCATCGGTGGGGTCTTCCAGGTCCCAATCGATCTCCACGCGGAACCGCGCGGCCAGTTCCACCAGCGCCTCGATCAGCGCGACACGGTCGTCCTCGGCAATCCGAAAGCTGGCCCGCCAGTCAGTGACCGCTCCGAGCGCCTCGCGCACTGCATCGGCGTCCGGGTCGGTCGGCAGCGCGTCCTGCCAGGCAAGGAATTGCTGGCGCGCCGCCTCCTCGTCGCCCGGATTGATCAGCAGCAGCCACTGCCAGGCGATCGCCTCGAGGTCGGCCTCCGGGTCGTCCTCGGCATCGGTGCGGCCATCGGCGAGGAACGCGAAATTGTCGTCGGGATCGAACTCGGTCTCGGGCAGGGACATGGGCGGACGGATCGGGGTTGGGGGCGTGCAGTGTGCCGCTGCTGCGGCCGGGCTGCAGCCCCCGCGCCGAAGCCGGTTCAGCGCATCGGACGCTTGGACGTGCCGGCCGTCTTCCTGGCCGGCGCCTTGGTCGCGGCCGTCCGGCCGGTCGTCCTGACGGCGGCCGTCTTCTTCGCGCTCGTCTTGGCTGCGTTCGCCGTCCTGGCGGCCTGCTTGGTCGTGGCTTGCTGCGGCGCCGCCTTTTTCGCCGTGCTCGTGTGCGTCGCGGACTCGCTGGCGGCTGCCCGCTTCGTGGACGACGCCTTCGATGTCGTCCGGGCCTGATTGCCGCGCGCCTTGCGCGACGGCGGCGGGCGCGAGGTCTTGCGCTCGCCGCGCAGGTCGACGATGCGGTTCTCGCCCATCGCGTCCTTGCGCTTGGTCACCCGCGCGGTGGCGAACGCGATCGCCTTGCCGATCAGCGTGCCGGGCGCGTCCCAGTACTCGGCGGTGTGGGCTTCGACCTCGACCAGGGCGAGATTCGGATCGTCGATACCGCCCGGGAAATACGCCTTGAGCGCATCGTTCCAGAACGCCACCACCTTGGCGCGATCGCCGCTGATCCGCGCCTGGCCCGAGACCGACACATAGGTGTTGCGGCGCTGCGAGGCATAGGCCAGGTTGACGTTGGGATTGCGCGCGATCTCGTCGATCTTCGGACTGTCGGCAGCGACGAAGAACCAGATCCGCTCGCCGTCGAACTGCGCCTTCTGCGTCGATAGCGGACGGCTGACCAGCGCACCGCTGCGGGCGACGGTGGTGAACATCGTGATGTCGATATCGTCGATCAGCGACGCGATCGTCTTCGCGTCCTCGTCGGCCTTGCTGGGCGATGCCATCGGGTACTCCGCATGTCGGGGGTCGGCGTCGAGTGTCGAGGTCGGCCAGCGCCGCGAACGTGAAGGCCGCACGCAGCGCGCGATCCGCTAGCCCGCGGTCGCCACCGGCTGCCGCCGCTCGTCGCGCCGCGCCCAGGCGTAGATCAGCAGACCGGCCGTGGCCGTCGCTGCGCCTACCCACCCGGTCGAGGTCCAGCCCAGGCCTGCACTGATCGCCAGTCCGCCCAGCCATGGACCGAGCGCATTGGCGGTGTTGAACGCGGCGTGGTTGGACGCCGCCGCCAGTGTCTGCGCATCGCCGGCCACATCCATCAGCCGGGTCTGCAGGACCGGCGCCAGTGCCCCCATCGTGCCGAGTGCGACCACGGCCGGCAGGATCGACCACGTCGCCTGCGCCGCCAACGGAAACAGCAGCAGCACCAACAGCGACCAGCCCAGGATCACCGCCGCGGCGCGGAACTGCAGCCGGTCGAACAGCCAGCCGCCGGCCACGTTGCCGATGATCGCCCCGACGCCGAACGCCGCCAGCGCCACCGGAATCCAGGTCTCGGCGACGCCGGTCACCTCGATCAGCGTCGGCGCCAGGTAGCTGAAGACGCAAAACATGCCCGCAAAACCGATCGCGCCGATCGCCAGCGCCAGCCAGACCTGGGAGCGGTTGAACGCGCGCAACTCGCGCATCGGCGATTGCCCGGGTGCCACGGGATCGGGCGCGAGGAAACGCGCCACCAAAACGACAGTGAGCAGCGCGATCGCCGCCACCAGCGCGAACGTCCAGCGCCAGCTCGACAACTGCCCGAGCCAGGTCGCCAGCGGATTGCCGACCAGGATCGCGATCGACAGTCCCAGCAGCACGCGGCTGACCGCCGTGCCGCGCTGGTCGGGCCGGCTGATCGACGCGGCGACCAGCACCGCGGTGCCGAAGTAGGCGCCGTGCGGCAGGCCGGCGACGAAACGCGCCACCAGCATGGCCAGGTAGTTGGGCGCCAGCGCAGTGGCCAGGTTGCCCACGGCATAGAAGCCCATCAGCGCCAGCAGCAACGTGCGCCGCGGCAGGCGCGCGCCGAGGATCGCCAACAACGGCGCGCCGACGACCACGCCGAGCGCATAGCTGCTGATCAGATGGCCGACCTCCGGTTCGCTGACGCCGAATGCGCGCACCAGATTGGGCATCAGCCCCATCATCGCGAATTCGCTGGTGCCGATCGCGAACCCGCCCAGGGCGAGCGCGAACAGGATCGGTGTGGCGGCGTGGCTGGGCAGCGGCGCGGGCGAGGCGCTGGCCATTGCAGGTCTCCGGCAAGGACGACCGGGCATTATGTTGCATCGCAGCATGAACCCGAAGCTTGGCATCGGGCGACGGTGCATGCGCGTTCATGCAGGTCGGCACCGACGACGCCGCCTGTACGGCCGGACGTCGAGAGTGGCGCGACCGCCCGCTCTGCGAGTCGCCCCATGACGCTTTCCGCCTTCGGCCTCAACTGCACGCTCAAGTCAGGCGACGCCCCCTCCTCGACGCAAAGAATGCTCGACGCTGTCTTGGCCGCGCTCGCGCGGCACGACGTGCGCACCGACAGCGCGCGCGTGGCCGACTTCGATGTGCGCCCCGGCGTGACCGCCGACGAGGGCGCAGGCGACCAGTGGCCGCAACTGCGCCGCCGCATCATGGACGCGCAGATCCTGGTCCTGGCCACGCCGATCTGGATGGGGCATCCCTCGAGCCTGGCCCAGCGCGTGCTCGAACGGCTGGACGCAGTGCTCGGCGAGATCGACGACGACGGCGTCTATCCGACGTTCGGCAAGGTCGCCATCGCCGCCGTCGTCGGCAACGAGGATGGCGCCCACTTCGTCCATTCCCAGCTCTATCAGGGCCTGGCCGACGTGGGCTTCACGCTGCCCGGCGGCGCGCCGCCGTACTGGGTCGGCGAGGCGATGGGCAGCACCGACTTCAAGGATCTCGACCCGATTCCCGACAAGGTCGACGAGACCATCCGCACGGTTGCCAGCAACGCCGCGCACCTGGCGCGCCTGCTGGCAGAGCGTCCCTATCCCAAGCCCAAGCGCTGACGCGGTCGCCGCGCGTAGCGTCCGGTCAGGCGCCTGCGAGGACATCGGCATGGCCCAGGTCTGCGTCCATCCGCCCCGGGCCGCACCGCGGATCGGCTGCGCCGGCTGGTCGATCGCCTCGCGCGATGCCGCACTGTTCGACGACGGCGCCAGCATGCTGGCGCGCTACGCCACGCGCTTCGACCTGGTCGAGATCAATTCCTCGTTCTATCGACCGCACCGACGGGCGACCTACGAACGCTGGGCGGCGAGCGTTCCGGCAGGGTTTCGCTTCAGCGCGAAGTTGCCGCGCACGATCACCCACACGCACCGGCTGCGCAGCTGCGGCCCGCTGCTCGACGCTTTCCTCGAAGCGGCGACCGGGTTGGGCGAGCGGCTCGGCTGCCTGCTGGTGCAACTGCCCCCCAGCCTGGCGTTCGATGCGCGCAGCGCCACGACGTTCCTGGCGATGCTGCGTCGGCGGTGGGCAGGCGGGCTGGCCTGCGAGGTCCGGCATGCCAGTTGGCTGACGCCGCGGGCCGAGGCGCTGCTGCAACGCCACCGCGTGGCGCGCGTGGCCGCCGACCCGGCACGGCATGGCGCCGATGCCCGGCCCGGCGGCGACTCGACCCTGGCCTACTGGCGCTGGCACGGCGCGCCGCAGATCTACCGCAGCGCCTACGACGCCGCGGCCATCGATGCGCTGGCCGCGGCCATCGGCGAGCGCCCGGCGAGCCGCCATTGGGTCGTGTTCGACAACACCGCCGCCGGTCAGGCCACCGGCAATGCGGTCGCGCTGCAGGACCGCCTGCTGGCGGGACCGGTCGCCGGTGACGCGCCTTCGGCGCGCCGACGCAGGTGACGACACCGGCCCGGGGGCTGCGCCGTGTCGCGGTCGTCATCCCCTCACGACCGGTGCCTGTGGCAGGATGCGGCCCGTCCCGAGTTGCGCGCCCCGCTGTTGAACCCGCCTGCCGCCTGTGCTGCCACCGTCGATTTCCTGCCCTCGCATGGCGAGATGGCGGGACGCATCGCTGCGTTCGACTGGTCGACGACGCCGCTGGGACCGCTGGAGCACTGGCCGCAGTCGCTGCGCACGACAGTGGCGCTGATGCTCGACTCCCGGTTCGCGATGTGTCTGACCTGGGGCCCGGAGCTGACGTTCCTCTACAACGACGCCTATGCCCCGATGCTCGGCGCCAAGGAGGCCGATGCGTTGGGCCGGCCGATCGCGCGGATCTGGCCGGACGTCTGGGACGACATCCTGCCGCTGATCGAGCAAGCGCTGGGCGGCACGGCCACCTCGCACGAGGACATGCCGCTGACGATGCTGCGCCACGGTTATCCCGAGGAAACGTATTGGACGTTCTCCTACACCCCGGTGCGCGACGAGCAGGGACGGATCCCGGGCTTTCTCAACATCACCACCGAAACCACGCACAAGGTCCTCGCCCAGCGGCAACTCGCCGCCGAGGCCGAACGCCTGGGCCGGCTGTTCGACCAGGCACCGAGCTTCATGGCGCTGCTGCGCGGTCCCGAACATCGCTTCGAGCTGGCCAACCCCGGCTACCGGCGACTGGTCGGCGACCGTGAACTGATCGGCCGCACCGTCGCCGAGGCGCTGCCCGACGCCGTCGAGCAGGGATTCAAGGCGCTGCTCGACGATGTCTACACGACCGGCCGCACGTTCTCGGCCAGCGGCGCCCGCTTCGTCGTGCAAGCCACCGTGGGCGGACCATCGGTCGAGCGCTATCTCGATTTCGTCTATCAGCCGATCACCGACGAGCGCGGCGTGATCGGGATCTTCGTGCAGGGCGTGGACGTGACCGCGCGCGCGCTCGCCGACGACGCCCTGCGCGAACGCGAGGCCGAGCTGCGCACACTCAACAGCGACCTGGAACGCCAGGTCGTCGCCCGCGCACGCGAGCGCTCGCTGACCTGGCAGGTCACGCCCGACCTGCTGGCGGTCATCGATGCCGACGGCTGCATGGAAACGACCAATCCAGCGTGGGAACAGGTGCTGGGTTGGCGCGCCGAGGAGTTGGCCGGCCGGCCGTGGTGGGCGTTCGTCGACACGGACGACCACGACGTCACCCGCAGCGTGCTCGACACCCTGCGCGCCGGCAAGCCGGTCCTGCGCTTCGAGAACCGGTGGCGGACGCGCGGCGGCGGCCTGCGTACGTTGTCATGGGTGGCCACGCCCGAGGGCGGGCGCGCCTATTGCAGCGCCCGTGACGTCACCGACATCAAGGCCGCCGCCGACGCGCTGACACGCTCGCAGGCGCAGCTGCGTACCCTGTTCGAGACGAGCTACCAGCTGCAAGCGATGTGCACGCCCGACGGCACGCTGACCGACGCCAACCGCACCGTGCTCGACGCGATCGGCGCGCACTTCGACGACATTGTCGGCCGGCCGCTGTGGGAAACGCCCTGGTTCTGCAACACGCCGGGCGTGCCCGAGCGCGTACGCGACCTGTTCAACGAGGCGACCGCCGGCGGCACCGCGCGCGCCGAGATCGAAGTCGAACTGGCGTCGGGACGGCGGACCCATGATCTGTCGATCCGGCCGATTCGCGACGCCAACGGGCGGATCATCTCGGTCGTCCCCGAAGCGATCGACACCACCGAGCGGCGGCGAGTCGAGGAGGCGTTGCGCCAGTCGCAGAAGCTCGAGGCGATGGGCCAGCTCACCGGCGGCGTCGCGCACGACTTCAACAACCTGCTCACGCCGATCTTCAGCGCGCTCGAACTCGCCGCAGACCCCGATGCGCGTCCGGAGCGCCGCGAGCGCATGGTCGCCGTCGCCCAGCGCTCGGCCGAACGCGCCGCGACGCTGGTGCAGCGCCTGCTCGCGTTCGCGCGGCGGCAACCGCTGCAGCCGATCGACGTCGAGGTCGGCCCGCTGGTCGCGGGCATGGCCGAATTGATCGGCAGCTCCAGCAGCCCGCGCATCAGGCTGACGCTCGACATCGCAGACGACCTGCCCCCCGCAATCGCCGACCCCAACCAGCTCGAGATGGCGCTGCTCAACCTGAGCGTCAATGCCTGCGATGCGATGCCCGACGGCGGCGTGTTGACGCTGGGCGCGCGCAATGCGCAGATCGATCACGAGACACATGCCGAAGGGCTGGCCCCGGGCGACTATGTCGTCGTCTCGGTGGCCGACACCGGCCATGGGATGGACGAGGCGACGCGCGCACGCGCGATCGAGCCGTTCTTCTCGACCAAGGGCATCGGCCGCGGGACCGGCCTGGGCCTGTCGATGGCGCACGGCCTGGCCTCGCAGCTCGGCGGCCAACTGGCGATCGCCAGCGCCCCCCAGCAGGGCACGACCATGGAACTCTGGCTACCGGTGGGCACCCGCCGCGCGGCCGCGAACGCAGACAGCAACGAGGACGATGACGTGGATACGACAGACGAACACCGCGGGACCGCGCTCGTGGTCGATGACGAGGACGCCGTGCGCATGTGCACCGCGGATGCGCTCGACGACATGGGATACCGCGTGATCGAGGCCGGCTCGGCCGAGGAAGCGCTGGCCGCGCTCGAGAGCGGCCTGGCGCCGGACGTACTGGTCACCGACCACCTGATGCCCGGCATGACCGGCGCCGAGCTGGCTCGGACCGTGCGCGACCGCCTGCCGGGAACGGCGGTGGTCATCGTCTCGGGGTACACCAGCATGGCCGAGTTCGACGCGGGCCTGACGATCCTGGGCAAGCCGTTCCGCCAGCAGGAACTCATCGCCAGCGTCGAGGCCGCGACCGCCGCGCTGCAGTCGGCGGTGGCCTGAGCCACAACCGCCGGCGCGCATCCGACGCCCGGCGCATTGCGGCCGCACGATGACAGGGCCGGCCCTGCAACGGTACGCGAACCGCCACGGTGACAGCGGCGTCACCGCCTACGCGATCGACGACGACGCGATCGCGGTCGAGTTCGGGCACGGCCCGGTCTACGTGTACAGGCGGCGGGACATCGGCGCGCGGCACTTCGCGGCGCTGTGCGCGGCAGCGCACGCCGGCCGTGGGTTGTCGACCTGGATCAGCCGGCACGTGCAGTCGCACTACGCGGCGCACTTCGACGACCGCGCTGCCTGGCGCGCCTGGCGGTGGGCCGCGCCTCAGGCCCCGCTGGCGCCATCGAAGCGGTAGAGGTCCATCGCCAGGAACCCCATGTCGATGCCAGCCTCGATGCGCTGTGCGCCGAGCCGGTCGCCGCCGGCCGCGCCCATCGCCACGAACAGCGGCAGCAGATGCTCGTCGGTCGGATGCGCCTGGGCCGCGAACGGCGCCTGCCGACGATAATCAAGCAACGCCGGCAGATCGTCGGCGCGCAGCCGCGCTTCGATCCAGTCGGTGAACGGCCGCACATACGGCGCCTCGCTGCCGTCACTGCCGCGCCAGTCGTGCAGGTTGTGGGTGATGCTGCCCGAGCCGACCACCAGCACGTCCTGCGCGCGCAACGGCGCCAGCGCGCGACCGAGCGCGAGGGCATGCGCCGGCCCGAGTGCGGGCTGGATCGACAGCGGCACCACCGGGATGTCGGCCTCGGGATGGAGCAAGCGCAGCGGCACCCAGACGCCATGATCGAGACCGCGCTGTGGATCGACCTGGGCAGGGAGCCCGGCCCCCGCCAGGCGCGCGGCGATGTCCTTCGCGAGCGCCGGGGCGCCCGGCGCCGGATAGCGCAGGGCATAGAGCGCCTCCGGAAAGCCGCCGAAGTCGTGGACGGTCTCCGGCTGCGCGGCACCGCCGACCCGCGGCCGCACCGCCAGCCAGTGCGCCGACGCCACGACGATCGCGCGTGGTCGCGGCAGGTCGCGCGCCAGTTCGGCCAGCCGCACGCCGACACGACCGGGCGAGAGCGCGGTCATCGGCGAGCCGTGGGAGACGTACAGTGCGGGCAGCGGGGACATGGGATGCACCTGGGAGCGGGATCACGCCTCACGATGGGCGCGGCCCCCGATGCACGGAAGCGGCACCGCCACGATGCATCGTCGCAGCCATGCAACGCTCGCCGTCAAGCCGCCCGCTCGGCGACGATCCCCTCAGGCAGCGCCTGCAGGTCGGCCAGGTGTCCGGACCCTGCAGGCATGCGTTCGTCGGAAGTCATCAGGACGGTCAGCGCCAGCGTCGGCACGATGAACAGCATCCGCCCACCGTGCGGGCGTTCCTGGACTGTATGCCGCTCGGCCGACTCGGCGAGCCGGTCGATATCGCGCGTGCGGTGCTGTTTCTGGCCAGCAACGACGCCGGTTTCGTTACCGGCGTGAACCTGCCGGTGGACGGCGGCGTGTCGGCCTCGAACGGGCAGCCGCTGTTCGAGACCGACTGAGCGCAGTCGCACGCGTCCGGCGGTCGCCGGCCGCTCAGCACAACAGCGCTAGTCGGCAGGCACGGCCTGCGCTGCCGGCAGCTCGACCCGCCGCTCGAAGCAGCCCTCGCCAGTTCCGTGCGGCCACTCGGCGCGCAGCCCGGGTTCGACCTGGCGCAACGGATCGCGGTTGTCGGTCGCAAAATGCGCGCACAGCTGCAGACGGCCGGGCGCGAGGACGCGATAGCCGTAAGGAGCGCCAGTGCCCGGGTCCGCGCGGCGCAGGTCGGGCGCATCGATCGCCGCCAAAGTGTCGGGCAGAACACCGTCGCGTTCGAGTTGGTGCGCGGCGGCCTGCTCGATCCGCCGCAGGTCGTGCACACGCGCGGCATCCATGCGTGCCTGCCGCTGCGCGGACGGCGAGCCGATCAGCAACAGCGCGGTCGCAACGGCGGCCACGCTCGCCACGCCGCCAGCGACGATCAACGCCCGGCCCAACATCGTCGCGCTCACGACACCGCCTCGTCGCCGCGCAGATCGAGCAAGTAGAACGTGAATACCGCGCCGGCGATCGCGCCGACGACCGCGACCTTCAGCACGAAGCGCACGGTCAACTCGCCGCCCAGCACGTTGTAGACCAGCGCGATCGCATCGCCGATCAGCACCGCCGCCGCCAGGAACAGCGTTATGTAAGTCAGCCAGCGTCGCACCGGTGACAGCCGTTTGAGCGGATCACGCGCCAACTCGCGCGAGAGCTGATGCGCGAGCCAGGCGAACGCAGGAAAGGCGATCAGCAGCGCGGCCGATGCGCTGCGCATCGACGCGCCCATCCGCTGCACCCGATACTCGGGATCGGTGGGATCGGGAAACGCGTAAGCGATCAGGTCGAATGTCAGGCTGCCCAGTTGCCAGACCCAGACGTAGAGCGTGGCGAACAGCAGCAAATACCAGAACGCATCGCGCGCCGACAGCGATGGCTGCGGCCGCGGCACCGGCACGACGAACGGCACCGTGGACCAGGCGCGCAGCGCACCGTCGATCTGCGCCTGCGGCCAACCGGCGGCCGCCAGTGCCTCCGCGGTCTGCGCACGGGTCGCGCCATGCGCCAGCGCGTCGCGCACGCAGGCGTCCAATGCCGGGTTCGATGCCATCGCGGTCCTTGTCCGCCTTTGCCGACGGCACTCTAGCAGCCCGCAGACGCCCTCGTTCATATCCGGCCGCGCGGCGGCCCGCTCAATCGGTGCGACCGGCCGTGGGACAATGCGCGCATGGGCGAACCCGAACTCCAGCCGCCGGCCCGGCCCGCGGCCGATGCGCCGCCGCGCGTCCTCACCGAGGCATTGAAGGCCGACATCCGTGCCGCGTACGCGAAGCTCCAGGCCAACACGCCCGGCTTCAGTACGCGTCGCTCGCAGAGCGCGATGATCGGGCTGGTCTCGCGCGCGCTCGCGACTTCGGGCGGCATCGGCGTGGCCGAGGCACCGACTGGCGTCGGCAAGTCGCTCGCCTACCTGACGGCCGGCGTGCCGATCGCGCTGGCGACGAAGAAGAAGCTCGTCGTGAGCACCGGCACGGTCGCGTTGCAGTCGCAGTTGGTCGAGCGCGACATTCCTGCGTTCCTCGCCGCCACCGGGCTGGAGGCGAAGGTCGCGCTGGCCAAGGGCCGCACCCGCTATCTGTGCACCCGCAACGCCGCCGAATTGCATGCCGAGCACAGCCAGGGCACGTTGCTGCCGGGCGACGCCGGGCCGGACGAGGGCGGCGACTTCGAGCGCCAGCTCTTTGATCGCCCGCTGGCGCCGCACGAGGTCGATGCCGCGCACCGCCTGCTCGAAGCGCATGCCGACCGGCTGTGGGACGGCGATCTCGATGCCGCGCCCGAGCCGGTGTCGCCGGCGCTGCGCTCGCGTATCACCACGCCGGCGTCGGGCTGTGCTGGGCGGCGCTGCAGCTTCGCCCAGCAATGCCCGGTGCTGCGTGCGCGCACCACCGTGCGCGAGGCGCAGATCGTGGTCACCAACCACGCGCTGCTGCTGTCGTCGCTGGCGATGGGCGATGTCGAGAACGGCCAGCCGCTGCTGGCACCGCCCGGCGAGATGCTGCTGGTGCTCGACGAGGGCCATCACGTGGCCAACGTCGCGATCGACCAGGGCGCCGCGCGCCTGCCGCTGGCCGACATGGCCAAGCGCACCGGCCGCATGCAGATCCTGATCGCGGGCAGTTACCGCCTGGTCGACAAGGAGCGCATCGGCACACTGCTGCCCAACGAGGCGATCGACCTGGCGGCGCGGGTGTCGAAGGCGCTCAAGGCGTTCCAACTGGACGTGGACCGGGTCTGGCAACCCGAGCCGGGCGAGCGTGAACCGATGTGGCGCGCGCCGCTGGGGCGGCTGCCGGCCGACTGGGCACCGGCGATCGAGACGCTGGCCGAGGACACCCGCGCACTGCTCAACTGGGTGCACGCCGCGCAGCAGGCGGTCGCGCGCGCCAAGCAGGACGACCCGGCGCGCGAGAAGCTGCAACGCAGCCTGGGCATGGCACTGGAGATGGTCGAGCAGCAGCACGATCTGTGGGCCGGCTGGCGCCGCGAAGACCGCGACGGCGCACCGCCGATGGCGCGCTGGGTCACCGCGACGCGCGAAGGCGACCTCGCGCTGCACTGCTCGCCGGTCTCGGCCGCGCATGTGCTGCGCAAGCTGTTGTGGAAGGAGGTCGATTCGGTGGTCATGACCTCGGCCACGCTGACCGGCGGCGGCGATTTCCAGTCGTTCGCGATCGACACCGGCCTGCCCGAGCACGCCGAGACCGCGTCGCTGCCCTCCCCGTTCGACCTGCCGCGGCAGGCGCAATTGGTGGTGCCGCCGTTCCCGGTGCCGCCCGACGACCGCGAAGGGCATCCGAAGGCGGTCGCCGACTGGTTGGCACGCGAACTGGACTGGAAGAAAGGCAGCATGGTGCTGTTCACCTCGCGCTGGAAGATGGAGAAGGTCGCCGAACTGATGCCGGCCTCGCGACGCGGTGCGATCCAGCTCCAGAGCGCGGGCAACAAATCGCAGGTCGTCGCCGCGCACCTGGAGCGCGTCGCCGCCGGCAAGGGCTCGGTGCTGTTCGGACTCAACTCGTTCGGCGAGGGCCTCGACCTGCCCGGCGAGGCCTGCACGACGGTCGTCATCACCCAGGTCCCGTTCGCAGTGCCGACCGACCCGCAGACCGCGACGCTCGGCGAATGGCTCGAGGCCCGTGGCCTGAATCCGTTCAACCTGATCGCAGTGCCGCACGCTCTGCGCACGTTGACCCAGTTCGCCGGCCGGCTGATCCGCACGTCCAGCGACACCGGCCGCGTGGTGATCCTCGATTCGCGATTGCTGACCCGTCGCTACGGCAAGCGCATCCTCGATGCGCTGCCGCCGTTCGAACGCGTGATCGGCTGAGCGGCGGCGCGCATGCGGCGTGTTCATCACGCGCCCATACCGCCGCGCGCTTAGAGTGACGGCCACGCCGGAAACGGACAGCTCCGCGCAGACCGCACGCCCGGCCCCGATCACGACCGACCGCATGAACGTACCCAGCCCCCCACCGTCCTCGCCCGAAACCGCCGATGTTCCCCCTGTGCCGCATACGCGCTGGTCGCGCGCGCGCCGGCGCTTGGACAGGACGGTCGAACGCGTCGAGGACAGCGTGCCGGCGACGCTGGTCAAGCGCTTCGTCGACGCGGACCTGCTGACCCAGGCCGCGTCGCTGTCGTTCTACACGCTGATCTCGCTGGCGCCGCTGCTGGTGCTGGTGCTGTGGATCACCGCCTCGCTGTATCCCCCGGCACAGGATGCCCTGCTCGAGCAGATCGGCGAGCTCGCCGGCGAAGGCGCGCGGACGGTGGCCGGCACGGTCATCCAGAACGCCAACGAACAGCCCGATGTCGGCTCGCTCGCGGGCCTGTGGAGCACGCTGCTGCTGTTCGTCGGCGCGACGGTGGTGTTCGCGCAGTTGCAGGGCACGCTGAACCTGATCTTCAAGACCGACAGCGGCCACATTCCCGGCGGGTTGAAGGCGTTCCTGCGCAAGCGCGTGTTCTCAGCGGGCGTGGTGTTCGCGCTCGGCTTCCTGGTGCTGGCCTCGACCCTGCTGACCACCGCGGTCGAGGTGATCTTCGCCAACGTGCCGACGGTGCTGCCCTTGATCGGCAACACGCTGATGCTGGTGCTCTACTCGCTGGCGTTCGCATTGCTCTACCACTACCTGCCCGATCGACGCGTGCGCTGGCGCCAGGCGCTGTTCGGTGGCCTCATCACCTCGGTGCTGTTCGTGTTCGGGCGCTGGGCCATCGGGCTGTACATCACCCACGCCGCGCCGGGCAGCGCCTATGGCTCGTTCGGCACCCTGGTGATCCTGCTGATCTGGATGTACTACGCGGCGACGATCTTCTTCGTCGGCGCGCTGATCACCGCGGTCGTCGACGAGCGCCTGCGCCGGGCATCGGTCGACCGCGCGCTGCGCAAACGCGCCGAGCGGCAGGCCGCCGGAACGAACGCAAGCGCGGGCTGACAGCCGCACGCGCAGCGAGACGCGATCGGACTATAATTGGACCAAATTCAGTCCTTGCAGGGCGATCGCCATGACCGAATCCGTCATCAGCCTGAGCGACTTCAAGTCCGAGGCCAGCCAGTGGCTCAAACAGCTGCAAGAAGACCGGCAGGCCGTGATCCTGACGCAGAACGGGCGCGGCGCCGCCGTGGTGCAGAGCTACGAGAGCTACCAGCGCCAGCAGCAGAGCCTGTTGATGATGAAGCTGGTCGCCCAGGGCGAGGCCGACATCCGCACAGGTCGCACCCAGCCGCAAGACGAGGTCTTCGCCGAGCTGCGCGCCCGGCTGGACGCCGGGCATGGCTGAACGTGCGGTCCACTGGACGCAGACCGCCCAACAGGATCTGTCCGCCATCGTCGACTATATCGCCGCCGAAAATCCGCATGCGGCGCTGGCGATGCTGGACACGCTGCAGCAGCGTGCCGCGACCCTGGAACGCCACAGCGAGCGGGGGCGCATCGTGCCTGAGCTCGGCGACGCCGGTCTCTCGCAGTACCGGGAACTGGTCGTCAAGCCGTGGCGGATCCTCTATCTGCCGGGCACTGACACGGTGCATATCGTCGCGGTCCTGGACAGCCGCCGCGACCTGCAGACGCTGCTGCTCGAACGCTTGATGCGCTCCTGACATGGCCCGTATCCCCGACGCCTTCATCGACGACCTGCTCGCCCGGACGGACATCGTCGAGGTGATCAATGCGCGCGTGCCGCTCAAGCGGCAGGGCAAGGAGTACGCGGCGCGCTGCCCGTTCCACGACGAACGCTCGGCCAGCTTCACCGTCTCGCCGACTAAGCAGTTCTACCACTGCTTCGGCTGCGGGGCGCATGGCACTGCGATCTCGTTCCTGATGAACTACGACCGTCTCGAGTTCCTCGATGCGGTGGACGAACTGGCCAAGCGCGCCGGCATGGAGATCCCGCGCGAGACGACACAACGCGAGGCGCGGCCCGACAGCGCGCCGATGTACGAGGCGCTCGAGGCCGCGACCCGGTTCTTCCGGCGGCAGTTGGCCGGCAGCGACAAGGTGCGCGCCTACCTCGACCGTCGCGGCGTCGACGAGGCGATACGCGAGCAGTTCGCGATCGGCTACGCGCCAGACGGTTTTTCGGCGCTCAAGGATGCGCTGGGCAAGGACGACACGCGCCGCATCTCGGTGCTGGAGAAGGTCGGCCTGCTGTCGAAGAACGAACGCGGGCACAGCTACGACAAATTCCGCGACCGGGTGATCTTTCCGATCCATGATCGCCGCGGCCGGCCGATCGCGTTCGGCGGCCGGGTGCTGGCGGCCGAGGATTCGCCCAAATACCTCAACTCGCCCGAGACGCCGCTGTTCCACAAGGGCCGCGAGCTCTACGGCCTGTGGCAGGTGCGCCAGGCCAACCAGAAGATCGAGCGGCTGGTGGTCGTGGAGGGCTACATGGACGTGGTCGCGCTGTTCCAGCACGGCCTGCCGCAGGCGGTCGCCACCTTGGGCACGGCGACCACGCCCGACCACGCCGAGCTGCTGTTCCGCAATGCGGCCGATGTGTACTTCTGCTTCGACGGCGACGCCGCCGGTCGGCGCGCAGCGACGCGCGCGATGGAATCGGTGCTGCCGCGCATGCGCGACGGCCGCCAGGCGTTCTTCCTGTTCCTGCCCGACGGCGAGGACCCGGACACCATCGTGCGCCAGGAGGGCGTGCAGGGCTTCGAGGCGCGACTGGCGCAGGCCACACCGTTGTCGACGTTCTTCTTCGACACCATCGGCGATGGCATCGCGCTGTCGACGCTCGACGGCAAGGCCCGACTGGCCGAGCGCGCCAAACCGATGCTGGCGCAGATTCCCGACGGCGCCTTCGCCGATCTGATGCGTCAGCGATTGACCGAGCTCACCGGACTGGGCCGGCCTGCGGCGTCGGCGCCCGCGCTGCCCGCGCGCATGCCGCGCGGTGGACGCGCGGTGCCGGCGCCACGGCGCAGTCTGGTGCGCCACGCGATCGCGCTGCTGTTGCAGAAGCCCGCGATGGCCGCGACGCTGCCACCGCCGTATCCGTTCGTCGCGCTGCAGCAGCCAGGCATCGACCTGCTGACCGAGTTGATCGCGGTCGCCAGCGTGCGCCCCGACATCAGCACCGGCTCGCTGCTTGCCCACTTCGACGGCCGCGACGAGGCGACGGCGCTGCAGAAACTTGCCAGCCAGTCGCTGCCGGGCGACGAGGCGACCTGGGAGATCGAGTTGCGCGACGTCGTTGCCCAGCTCGACCGGCAGGTGTTGCAGCAGCGCATCGACGACCTCTTGGCCCGCCAGCGCGAGGGCGCGCTCGACGCCGCCGGCAAACAGACCCTGCGCGAACTGCTGAGCCAGCGTGCGGGATGATCCATCCGACATGGCACGCGCGTCCGAGCACGGCATGATCGAGGACCTGCAGGTGGTGCTGCACAACGGGCGGCGCCGCTCGCCGCAGCGCCCTCTGTCCGACGTGCCGCTGATGGCGCAGGCGCCATCGTCCGACTACGCCGTCGTCGCGTTCGAGTGGTATGCGCAGGGCCACCGCCACACACGCGCCTGTGGGCGCAGACACAGGCGATCATCCGCGCACCGGATGGGGCGTCGCTGGTGGTGTTGCAGGATTACCGTGCCCACGGACCCGACAACGTCCTCGTGCTGTCACCATGCGGCACGCCGTTGCGCAGGATCGAGACCCCCTATCCGCAGCTGCCCGACGCTCACCCGCAGGCCGATTTTTGGTTCCAGGACATCCGCTGCGACGGCGGACACGTCGTCCTGCAGGTGTTCGCGATCTGGATGCATCCGATTCACCGCAGGCCGGCCATGCCGAGCTACGACGCGATCTACGATCCTGCAACCTGGACGTGCCTGTCGCTGCAATGGCGGCCGATGCTGTAGCCCCGGCAAGGAACGCGCGGCCGTCCGGCGATGCCAACGCATTATCGACGCGCCCTTAACTCCGGCGCTGGTCTCATCCGCCGCGGGGGATCACCGGCAACGCCATCGCGGGCGCAACGCGCCTGTCGTCGGCCCTGCCTTGCCACAACGACGGCCGAAGTCCGCACAGACGGGCCCGGCCAGGTCCCCGCTGTCTCCCTCCACAGGATGTCTGCCATGCGTTTCACGAGCCGCCCCCGCCTGCGCCACGGCGCAACCGCCCTGCTTCTTGCCAGCCTGCTGGCCGCCGGCTGCGCGAAGATCGACACGCCGCCGGCACTGGTCAAGCCGTTGCACATCGACCTGTCGGCGCCCGTCGCCGAGCAGGTGGACCTGGCCTGGCCGCAGCGCGACGGCGCGCTCGCCAGCGAGCACACGATCGCGCAGGCGCGCCAGGTCACGTTGCGGCTGCCCGACGGCCGACTGTTGACGGTGCCGGCCGAACGGGTCGCGTTCCGCCAGCAGGACGGCATGCTCGCCAGCGTCAACATCGAGCCCAGCGGCGCCGGCGGCGAGCACACCGCGGCCCTGGACCAGGTGCGTGGCCTGCTCGAGGACAATCGCCTGCTCGACCCGACGCTCGCCCACGAACTCGACGGCTGGGCAGTCGCAGGCGGCGCGCCGCAGACCGCGCGCGTGGTGATCCGCGACGTGGACGTGCAGGTGGGCTTGCGTCCGGACCGCCGGATCGGCTGGCAGAGCACGCTCGATTTCGCGCCGCGCACCTGCCAGATGCCGGCCGGCCTCGATGGCGACCCCGACGCCTGCCTGCATACGCCCCCGGCGACCGAGCGTGCGCTCGCCGACGCGCAAGGCTGACACCGCGATACGGCGGCGCCAGACCTATGCGCTGGCGTCGCCCTGGGTACCGGCCGCGGCGTCCTCGCCGAGTCGCACACGCGGCTTGAGCCAGAAGAACAGCAGCAACGCCGGCGCCGCGACGACCGCAGTGATCACGAAGTAGACCGCATAGCCTTCGGTGACTTCGACGATCCAGCCCGAGAAGAACCCCAGCAGCTTGCCGGGCAACATGATCAGCGACGAGAACAGCGCGTACTGCGTGGCGGTGTAGCGCTGGTTGACCAGCGCCGACATGTACGCCACCGCCACCGTGCCGAGGAAGCCCTGCGCCAGGTTCTCGCCGGAGATCACGATCGTGAGCCGGGTCAGGTCGCCGTCGGCGCCGATCAGTGCCAGATACAGCAGGTTGCTCGCCGCGCCCAGCACGATGGCCACGAACAGCGGCCACTGCACCCCCCAGCGCGCAACCGCCACGCCACCCAGAAACGCACCGGCGATGCCGATCCAGATGCCATACACCTTGGTGACCGCGGCAATCTCGGTCTTGCTGAAGCCCTGATCGAGATAGAACGGGCCGATGATGCCCCCGATCAGCGCCTGGTCGGAGATCTTCATCGCCAGGATGAACAACAGGATCGCCAGCGCGACCTTCCCGCCGAAGCGGCGGAAGAAATCCGCAAATGGCTCGACCACGCCTTCGCGCAGCCCCTGCGCCCAGTTCTGCGCGCGCACGCGCACCACGTCGGGCTCGCGCGCCAGCAGGCAGGCAACGATCGGCAGCAGCATGCAGGCGGCCATCGCCCGGTAGACCATCGGCCAGGCGACGTGGTCGGCCAACACCAGCGCCAGCGCGCCGGTGACGATCAGTGCGATGCGGTAGCCCAGCGAATAGGTCGCCACGAGCGCGCCCTGCGCGTTGGCCGGTGCGATCTCGACGCGATAGGCGTCGACTGCGATGTCGAGGGTGGCGCCGGAGAACGCGACCAGCAGCGTCAGCGCGACGAACAGCGCCAGCGGTCCGGTGCCGACGGCGGCCATGCCCAGCAACCCCGCCATCACCGCCGCCATCGCCAGCAGCAGCCAGCCGCGGCGCTGGCCCAGGCGCCCGAGCAGCGGCAGCCGCCAGCGGTCGACCAGCGGCGCCCACAGGAACTTGAACGAGTACGCCATGCCGGCGCTGGCGATCATCGTGATGTCGCGCAGCTCCATGCCGCCCTCGCGCAGCCAATAGGCGAGCGTGCCGGCGACGAGCAGGAACGGCAGGCCGGATGCGAAGCCGAACAGGAACATCGTCCACGCCGCGGGCTGGGTGAAGGCCCGCCAGATCGACGGTTTGCCGGCGCTTGCCGGCGCAGCAGCGCTCACGCGCGGTAGTCCACGACGAGTGGCGCGTGGTCGGAGAAGCGCGGTTCGGCATGGACGGCGGCGGCCTGGATGCGCTCGCGCAGCGAGGGCGTGACGAACTGGTAGTCGATGCGCCACCCCACGTTGTTGGCACGGGCCGCGCCGCGGTTGCTCCACCACGTGTACTCGGCGGCCTCGGGCCGCAGCACGCGCAGCGCGTCGAGCCAGCCGGTTGCCGGCGGATCGCACAGGCCGTCGCCGCAGGCATCGGCGATCATGCCGTTGAGCCAGGCGCGCTCGGGTGGGGTGCAGCCTGAGTTCTTCTGGTTGCTTGTCCAGTTGCGGATGTCGTTGCGGCTGCGCACGATGTTCCAGTCGCCGCACAGCACGTAGTCGCGGCCGCTGGCGAGCCATTCGTCGAGGATCGGCCGCAACCAGTCCATGACCTCGAACTTGAAGCCCTGGCGCAGATCGCCCGACGAGCCGGACGGGATGTAGAACGAGACCACGCTCAGGTTGCCGAAGCGCGCCTCGATGTAGCGGCCTTCATCGTCGAACGGCGCCCAGCCCAGCGCGGTGCACACCTCGTCGGGCTCGCGCCGGGCATAGATCGCGACCCCGCTGTAGCCCTTCTTGGTGGTCGCATCGCGGAACCAGGCCTTGTAGCCGGCCGGCAGGAACTCGGGGCCGGCGAGTTGGTGCTCCTGGGCCTTGGTCTCCTGCACGCACAGCACGTCGGCGTCCTGCGCGACGAACCAGTCGAAGAACCCCTTGCGGGCGGCCGAGCGCAGCCCATTGGCGTTGAAACTGATGATTCTCATGGCGCGAAGGGTAACCGACGCACGACCGGCAGTCCGCCCGATCGCCGCCGCACCGCCCAATCGCCGCGGCTCCCAAGAGCGCACCTACTCCGGCCGCGGCGTCGTCGCCGTGCTCGGCGGCAGCAGCGGATAGGCGATGTCGGGCTGCTGGCCGGTCAGGGTGCGCAGGAATGCGGCGATGGCTGCCACTTCGGCCGTTCCGAGTTCGCGGCCGAGCTGGCTGGTGCCCATGATCGCGACCGCCTGCTCCAGGTCCCAGACCTGTCCGCTGTGGAAGTAGGGCGCGGTCAGTTCGACATTGCGCAGCGGCGCGGCACGGAACACGTACGCATCGCTGGCCGTCTGGGTGACCGCGAAGCGGCCCTTGTCGCCGTCGGGCAGGATCTCCGCGCCGGGGCGGGCGATGACGCCGAACGGGAAGTACGCCTGGCCGCCGAAGTTCGCGCCGTTGTGGCAGGCCGCGCAGCCACTGTCGACGAACAACCGCAGGCCGCGGCGCTCGGTGGCATCGAGCGCATCGGCCTCGCCGCCGAGCCAGCGATCGAAGCGCGCGTGCGGGGTCACCAGCGTGGCCTCGAAGGCTTCCAGCGCGAGGGCCATGTGGTCGAAGCTCACCGGTGCGGCGTCGCCGGGAAATGCGGCGGTGAACAGCGCGACGTAGCGCGGCATGCTCAGCAGCGTCTCGACCACGCGCTCGGGCGTGTTGTTCATCTCCACGCTCGCCTGCACCGGGCCCTTCGCCTGCTCGGCGAGGTCGGCCGCGCGACCGTCCCAGAACTGCGCGGCATTGAACACCGCATTGAAGACCGTCGGCGAGTTGCGCGGCCCGCGCTGCCAGCCGTGACCGATCGAGACGGGCACGTTGTCGGCACCGCCGGTCCCGATGTTGTGACAGGTGTTGCAGCTGATGATGTGGCTGCGCGAAAGCCGCGGCTCGAAGAACAGCATCCGCCCCAGCTCGAGCCGTTCCTCGGTGATCGTGACACCGCGCACCTGGGTCGGCACCGCGCCCACCGTGCCGAACAGCGCCGCCGCGGTAGCGCGCAAGCCGTCGTCGTCGTCGCGCTGCGCCAGTGCGACACTGCCCGCGCCCAGTGCGAGGGCGACCGCAGCCGCCACGCCCACCACCCATCCTGTCCGCATCGCCCTGCTCCATCTCCATGACGCCTGCGAGGATGCGCGTCCAGGGCCGTGGCCGGCATTGATCGCACGCAACGGCGCCCCGATGCGGCCGGGCCCGCGTGTTGCCTTACCATTTCGGCTTTCCGCCCTCCCCACCAGGCCGCCGATGTCCGACCACCGCACCCGTTTCCTGCAGCTCGCCTTCGACGTGCAGGCGCTGCGCTTTGGCGAGTTCACGCTCAAGTCCGGCCGCGTCAGCCCGTACTTCTTCAATGCCGGGCGCTTCGACTCGGGCGCAGCCTTGGCGACGCTGGCGCGCTGCTACGCCGATGCGCTCGAGGCGGCCGGGCTCGACTTCGACCTGCTGTTCGGACCGGCCTACAAGGGCATTCCGCTGGCGAGCGCGCTGGGCGTGGAGTACGCGCGCCGCGGGCGCGACCTGCCGATCGCGTTCAACCGCAAGGAGGCCAAGACCCACGGCGAGGGCGGCACCTTGATCGGCGCACCGCTCGATGGCCGCCGGGTGCTGATCGTCGACGACGTGATCACCGCGGGCACCGCGATCGGCGAGGCGCTGGGACTGATCGACGCGGCCGGCGGGCAGGTGGCAGGCATCGCGATCGCGCTCGACCGCCAGGAGCGCCTGACCGACGACGATCCGCGATCGGCCGCCCAGCGCGTGGCCGATGCGCAGGGCGTGCCGGTGGTGTCGATCGCCGGGCTGTCGGATCTGCTTGCGTTCGCGGGCGAAAACGCGACACTGGACGCCGAGCGCGAGCGCCTGCTGGCCTACCGGTCGCAGTACGGAAGCGGCCCGGCGCGCTGAGGGCCCGCCAGCGCCGCCGGGGGAGGCACACGATGACGTTGCAGGGACTTTTGGCAGCCACGCTGCTGCTCGCCGCTACCACCGCAGCGGCGCAGACCGCGGCGCCCGACCGCAAGGTGTACTGCTGGGACGAAGGCGGCCGGCGGGTCTGCGGCGATGCCCTGCCCGCCTCGGCGGTGAACGCGGCGCGCACCGAGATCGACGCCCGCAGCGGCGTGCGCACCGCTGAGATCGGCCGCGCGCTCACCGACGAGGAACGCAGCGCGGCCGAGGCCGCGCAGGCGCAGGCGCAGCGCGAGGCCGAAGCGCGCGGCGTGCTGCAGCGGCGGGAGCTGGCGATGGTCGAGGCCTACGCGACCGAAGCCGACCTGCGGCGCGCCTACGGCGAGCGCATCGTGCTGGTCGAAGAAGCGATCAAGACCTCGCACCTGGGCATCGCCAACCTGCGCGCGAGCCTGCTGTCGCTGCTGCGCCAGGCCGCCGATCTGGAGCTGCGCGACGCGCCCGTCGACGCGACACTGGTCGCGGGCATCCGCGCCCAGCGCGCGGATCTGGAGCGCCAGACTGCGGTGCTGGAACAGCAATTGGCCGACCAGGCCGCGCTCGGCGGCGATCTGCGGGCGGCGATAGCACGCTATCGCGAACTCAAGCAGCCGGCGGCGGGCGTGCGGGACTGAACCGCGCAGGGCCGTTCCCGCATCCGGCGCGCGGCCCGGGTTTGGCCCCGCCCGGACCGGGCGCGTATGCTTGCCCGCCCCCACCGCTGCACCGTGAGTCCCTGTGTCCGACCCGATTTCCGCCCTGTTGCTCGGCATCATCGAGGGGCTCACCGAGTTCCTGCCCGTCTCCAGCACCGGTCACCTGCTGATCGCCCAGCACTGGCTCGGCGCCCGCTCCGATTTCTTCAACATCATCATCCAGGCCGGCGCGATCGTCGCGATCACGCTGGTGTTCCGCCAGCGGATCTGGAGCCTGACCACTGGCCTTGGCGAACGCGCCAACCGCGACTACGCGATGAAGCTGGCGCTGGCGTTCCTGGTCACCGCGCTGGTCGGCCTGCCCGTGCGCATGGCCGGCTGGGAGCTGCCCGAGACCGTCACACCGGTGGCCTGGGCGCTGGTGATCGGCGGGCTGTGGATGATCGTCGCCGAACGCCTGGCCGAGCGCAGGCCCGACCGCAGCGACGTGACCTGGACGGTCGCGGTGCTGGTGGGTCTGGCGCAGGTCGTGGCTGGCGTGTTCCCGGGCACGTCGCGCTCGGCGGCGGCGATCTTCATCGCAATGCTGGCCGGTTTGAGCCGCCGGTCGGCGGCGACCGAATTCGTGTTCCTGGTCGGCATTCCGACGATGTTCGCGGCCAGTGGCTACGCGTTCATGGAACTGTGGCTCGACCAGGGCCTGGGCGAAGAGGCCTGGGGCGATGTCGCGATCGCCTTCGTCGCCGCGATGGTGACGGGTTTCATCGTGGTCAAGTGGTTGCTCGGCTACATCAAGCGCCATCGCTTCACCGGCTTTGCGCTCTACCGCATCGCGCTCGGGCTGGGCCTGCTGCTATTGATGCCGTCGGGGGTCTGAGGCCTCGGCGACGCCCGCGCCTCCCCAGGCGTGTGATGCGCCCCGACCCCCAAGTGGGGACGGTGATATCGGTCACCCGATGGCCCGCGCGATGTTTGAACCGCGGGCCCTGCCCGCTCCGGCGTCCACGCAGTGCGTACAGGCGGGCCGGTTAAGCTTGCGCGCATCCGTCCGTCCGCCAAGGAGACCCCCGATGCGTCGTGCGCTGTCGCTGCTGCTGCCGTTCGCCTTGATCGCCTGCTCGCCGGCCACCTCCCCGCCCGATGCCGCCGCGACGCCGGATGCGCAGGCGGCGGCCGCCGACCTGCCCGACGCTGCGCCGGCCGACCACACGGCCACGCTCGGGGCCTATCACTGGCGCCTGGTGGATGCCCGCTCGGGCACCGGGGCACGGATCGACGGCCTGCTGGCCGAGGGCGGTGCGCCGTTGCAGCTCGATTTCCGCGATGGCGGCGTCCAGGTCTGCAACGCCTGCAACAACATGAGCGCGAACGTCGCGCTCGACGACGACCGCATGACCGTCGACCAGGTGATCTCGACGATGATGGCCTGCCAAGACCCGCGGCTGCAGACGCTCGAGCGCGAGATCGGCCAGCGCCTGCCCGGCACCCATCACATCACCATCGCCGAGGGCGAAGCCCCGCGGTTGACACTGCAGACCGAAGGCGGCGACGTGCTGACGTTCGAGGGCACGCCCACGCCCGCCACGCGCTACGGCGGCGCGGGCGAGCAGGTGTTCCTGGAGGTCGCGCCCGAGCGCGTGGCCTGCAGCCATCCGCTGATCCCCGACCACCGCTGCCTGCAGGTGCGCGAAGTGCGCTACGACGCCAACGGCGTGCGCGAGGCCGGCGACGCGCCGTGGGCGCCGCTGTACCAGGAGATCGAGGGCTTCACCCACGAAGACGGCACGCGCAACGTCGTGCGCGTGCAACGCTTCGATGTGGCCAACCCGCCGGCCGATGCGCCGGCGCAGGCGTATGTGCTCGACATGGTGGTCGAGTCGGAGACCGTCGCACGCTGAGCGCGACGGTATCGGGGCGTGCGCAACGACGCGCGCCCCGATACGCCGATCCCCGCCTGAGGCCGGGGTGCCCGCGCGGGCCTCAGGCCGGCGTGGCGCGCGGATGCAGCGCATAGCTGCCCCACACGGTCGCCTCGGCCAGCACATGGCCCTGGATCGCACGCTGCACGTCGCCTGCGGTGAAGCGCTCGGTCACGTCGAGACGTTCGACATCGAGGGCGAACAGGCGGAAGAAGTAGCGATGCGTGCGCAGGTCGTTGGGCGGCGGGTACGGGCCGTCGTAGCCGAACCAGTCGCCGGCCATGTCGGCATCGCCAGCAAACGAGCCGGTGTAGTCGTTCAGGCCCTGGCGCGCGCCCGCCGGCCCAGGCGGTCGGCGCTTGCCGCCCGGCGTCACGCCGTCGCTGGCGCTGCCTGCCTCGATCGCGCGCAGCTCGGCCGGCAGGTCGACCACCGCCCAGTGCACGAACGTGCCGCGCGGATGTTCGACCGGAATCTCGATATCGTCGCGACCGGCCAGCGACGGGTCGGTCGGGGCATCGGGGTCCAGGCACAGCAGCGCGAACGAACGCGTGCCCGCCGGGACCTCGTCCCAGGCCAAGTGCGGGTTGCGGTTGCCGCCCAAGCCGTCGGGCGTGCCTGCCGCGAACGCCGCCGGGATCGGCTGGCCGGGCGCGAAACTGTCGCTGTGGATGCGCATGGTGTCGTCTCCTGCGTGGCGGAAGTCGGGGCAGCGGTCAGGCCTGTGGATAGCCCAAGCGCACCGCGACCGGGGTCAATGCGGCGATCGGGCCGGCCAGCGCGTCGGTGTACGCGCGCCAGCGTCCGGCGGGCAGGCGATCGGCACCCAGCGCCTGCGGCGGCGGCACCGGGAAGCCGTCGAGCGCCAGGGCCTCGCCCAGCGCGGCCGCGACCGCCATCGGATCGGCAGTCGGCGCATCGGTGCGCACGACCGTGACCGGCATCAGTTGCTGCTCGATGAGGTCGGCGAACTGCGCCAGGTGGCGGGCCAACCAGTCGGCCGCGCCCTGGGCGTCGTCCACCCGCATGGTCAGCGCGGTACCGAACGCCAGCCATTCGAGCAGCATGTCGCGCGGATCGCGCAGCGCCAGCAGCAAGCGCGCCTGCGGCAGCTCGGGCCGCAGCGCCAGCAGCCAGGCGTTGTCCCACCACGGCAGCCAGTCGACGATCGCGCCCTCGCCGGCGTCGCGTGCCGGCAACTGGGTGCGCCAGCTGTCGACGATCTGTCGTGCGGTGAATTCGCCCGCAGCGAGCCGGGCCGGCACGCCCGTGTCCTGGAAGGCGTCGGCGACCGGACCGGCGAACCGGTCGGCGCGGAACTGGCGCACCGCGTGCCGCAGAAGGCCGGCGACGCGGTCGACCTGGGCGCCGGGCGGGCCATAGAGGAACACCGCCGCAGGCTGCGCCGCCAAAGTCTCGGCGACCGCCGGCCACTGCGCCGGCGCAGCCGTCGGCTCGGGCGGTGCGCTCGCCGCGGCGCTGGCCTCGACGCTGACCGCGGTCCAGGTCGCGACCGCATCGGCGTAGCGGCCGGCCGCGTCCTGGGCCAGGCCGACCCAGCGGCGCAGCATCAGGCGGGCGCCGTCGTGCGCGGTCGCCTGCAGGCCTTCGGCAAAGGTCACCGCCGCATCCGGGTCGCGTGCGAGCAGTTGGTTGAACAGGAACTCATTGGCTGCGCCATGGCCGGGCTGCAGTGCGGTGACCGCACGCGCGACCGCTTCGGCCGCCTCCATGTCGCCGGCGCCGGTCTCCAGCGACAGGCGCGCCTGCAACGCCGGCAGATGATCGGGACGTCGCGCGTTCCAGCGCTCGACGATGCTGCGCGCGGCCTCACCGGCGAACGGCTCGAACGCCAGCCGCGCAAGCCACAGGTGATCGTGCTCGGGCGCGGCGGCGAGCGCGGCATCGAGCGTGCTGCGGGCATCGTCCGCAGCGTCGGTCCTGCTCCACAGCTGGACCAGCGCATTGGTTGCACGGCGCGACTCGGGATGCGCGGCGAACGCGGCGTGGAGCAGCGGCGCGGCGCGCTCGGGGCGCCCGGCCTCCAGTTCGAGCTCGCCGCCCAGCGTCTGCCACGCCGGGGTGACCTGCGCCGGATCGGCCAGCAGTTCGGCGATCACGTCGGCGGCGTCGGCCGGACGGCCCTGCTGCAGCACGATCTGCGCCAGCAGCCCGCGCAGCGGCGCCTGGCCGGTCTTCTCGATCACGCGGCGGAACGCCTGCTCGGCGAACGCCAGGTGCCCGGCCGCGAGATAGCCGAAGGCCAGCGCGTGCAGCACCTGCAGGTCGTCCGGCGCCTGGCCGGACGCATGCGACAGCAGGCCCAGGGCGCGGTCGTGGTCGCCGCGGCGCGAGGCGATCGCGCCGGCGAGCATCGTCGTCCAGGGATGCTCGGGCGCCACGCGCTCGGCCAGCTTCTGCTGCTGCTCGGCTTCGTCGAGATCGCCGCGGCCGATCGCCAGCTGCGCGCGCATCACATAGGCGCCGAACTGGTTGGGATCGAGCGACACCGTCTGCGACAACGCCGCCTGCGCGGCCTCGATGTCGCGTGCGTCGAGCAGCATGCCCGCACGCTGGAAGTGCAGCTCGGCCTCGTCGGGCGCATCGGCGAGCGCGGCGTCGATCGCCGCCAGCGCGCCATCGCGGTCGCCAGCCGTGCGCAACGTAAGCGCGGCGGCGCGCAACAGGCCGACATCGCGGGGCGCATCGGCCAGGGCCTGGCGCGCGAGCGCGGCGGCGTCATCGTGGGCGCCGCGGCGCAGGGCATCGAGGATCTGTTGCTGCATGCTGGTGCCGGCGTGGCGCCGTCCGTCTGGCTGGGCCGGCCATTGTAGCGGGCCATCTGCTGACGGCCGGAGCGCGTGCCTCCGTCCGTCGCGCTGCGCGCGCCGACGTCCGCGATGCGGGGAAGTGATCTGCGCGGCGCCGCTCAACCGGCGCCGGGCGCCAGGTCGCTGCCGATCGCGCTCGCCAGGCGGGTGCGGGTGCCCGTCTCGCGTGCCGCGTCGGCATGTGCGTCGAGTCGCGCGGCGACCCAGCGTTCGGCGAACCCGTCGAGGTGGGCGTCGAGCAGGAAGCCGCAGTGCCCGCCCCAGCGGCTGAGTTCGATGCGGGCATGCGCCGGCAATGCCAGAGTGTGGAACGCGTCGAGCGGAATCACCGGATCGTCGGCCGCCATCAGGATGTCCGTCGGCACCTGCAGGCCGGCCAGGCGGTCGCCGGCGACCGAGTAGCCATCGAAGTAGTTGTCGAGCGTGCCGAAATCGGTGTGGGTCTGGACCAGCCACTCGGTCAGCTCGCGCATGCCCAGGCGCAAGGTGGCATCGTCGAATGCATGGCGGTCGGGGAACAGCGCGCGCTTGCGCCGCAGCGACGCACGCCAGGTGCGTTCGAAATGCCGCAGGTACAGCCGATGACCGCGCTCCATGTACACCATCGTGCGCGCCGGATCGACCACCGGACACACCGAGGCCACGCCGGCCAGCTGCAGGCCGACCGCCGGCGCGCGCAACGCCAGGCGCAGCACGAAGTTGCCACCGAGCGAGTAGCCGGCCGCAACCATCGGCCGGGCAGGAAAGCGCCGCGCCACGTCGAGCGCGGCATGGACGACCTCGTCGATCCGGTTGGAATGGAAGATCGCCTCGTTGAGGTGATGGCTGCCGCCGTGATCGCGGAAGTTCAGCCGGAACACCTCGTAACCGCGCTCGAGCATCCGCGCCGCGGTCAGGCGCATGTAGCTCGATTCGGTGCTGCCTTCCCAGCCGTGCAGCAGCAGGGCCAGCCCGCGCGACGCGGTGCCGGGCACCACCGAATGCAGACCGTGCAGGCGCACGCCCTCGCCGCCGTCGACCAGATGCTCGGTGGTCACCGCGCCGGTCGCCGCGAGCAGCCGGGCGCCGCGTCGGCGGCGCCAGGGGCTGCTGCCCAGCACGGTCTGCACATGCGGGCTGCGCAGCCAAGCCGGCGGCGCGTAGTCGCTGCCGCGCAGGCCGCCATCGGCGCCCGGCAGCCGGTCCGCATCCGCCGTCGCCGACGGATGCGCCGCGCTCATCCCGCCGCCTCCAGCGCGGCGACGATGCGCTCGCGCGAGACATCGGCGATCCGGCGCCGGCCCTCGCCTTCGCCCGGCAGGATCGGCTCGAGGAAGATCACGTCGGCCTGCCGCGGCGCCTCGCCCAGCAAACGCAGGAAGTTGGCGAAGAACGACTCGCGCTCACGGAACGCCACGATCGTCTGCGCCGCGCCGCCGACGCCGTAGCGCAACGCGACTGGCTGCACCGCGACATTGGCCTCGACCGCGGCCAGGAAGATGCGCGCGTGGAACGGGCCGACATGCGTGCCGCCACGCGTGCGCCCTTCGGGAAACACCGCGACCGGGCGTCCGGCGCGCAGCCGCGCGAGCATTTCCTGCAGCACCCCGCCCAGCGACTCCTGGTTGCCGCGCTGGTGGAAGATGGTCTCCCCGCGCGCGGCCAGCCAGCCCACCACCGGCCAGCCGGCGATCTCGCGCTTGGCGACGAAGCCCATCATCCGCTGGCTGTGCAGCGCGACGATGTCGACCCAGCTCACGTGGTTGGCGACGAACAGCGTCGCACCCGGCAACGGGGTGCCGATCCGACGCATCCGGAAACCGAACACCCGCATCAGCCCGCCCTGCCACCAGCGGATCATCCGGTGATCGATCCGCTCACCGCTGCGCAGCGTGCGCGCGCCGATCGGCGGCACCATCGACAACAGCACCAGCGGCAAGTGCACGAAGACGTGCCACAGCAGCATCGGCACGCGATACGCATAGCGCAAAGCGCGCACCGACGGGCCGCCGGTGCCGGCATGAATGGGGAAGGACGTCATGCGCGCACCATACCCAAACCGGTCCTGGACGCGCCACTGCCGGGCAGGGACGCGCTCACGGCTTGGGGATCACCGCCAGCGTCAGCCGCGAGGCGCAGACCAACCGACCGTCGGCATCTTCGATGCGGATGTCCCAGACCTGCGTGCTGCGACCCACGTGCAGCGCGCGCGCGGTCCCGGTGACGGTGCCGCTGCGCACACCGCGCAGATGGTTGGCGTTGATCTCGATGCCGACGACGCCGCAGCCCTCGGGCGCGGCCAGGCCGCCGGCGGTGCTGCCGATCGTCTCGGCCAGCAGCGCAGATGCGCCGCCGTGCAGCAGCCCGTAGGGCTGGTGGGTCCGCGCATCGACCGGCATGGTCGCACACAGGTAATCGGGGCCGATCTCGGTGAAGACGATGCCGAGCGCGACGATCGCGGTATTGGCCGACAGCGCGTTGAGCTGCTCGACCGTGGTGTCGCTGCGGAACATGCGGCGCGGAACTCCGGGCGGGAACGCGCCAGCTTAGGCCGTTCCTCGACGTGGCGCATGCACCGCTGCGTTGCGGTGCGGCCGGGCGTCAGCGACGGGTCGGCGTCGCGCGGCCTGGACGTCGCGGTCGGTCCGGCGGATCAGGCGAAACGGAACCGCTGCGGCAGCGAACCGGCATCGCGACCGCGGGCTCCGGTACCGCGCCAGCGGCGGGCGGCCTGCGCGCGGCCGATCTGGCGCGGCAATGAAGACATCGGGGCAAGGCGGGCGGCAGCGTCAACGATGGCGAGCATGCGGGTCATGGCGAAGGTCCAGGAGACGAAGGCGGAAGAGCCGGTCAAGCCACGCGGAAGCGGCTGGGCACCGACGACTGGCTGTAGCTGCGCGGCGTGCCGTAACCGCTGCTGCGGCCGTAGCCGATGCCGAACGGACGGACATAGGCAGCGTTGGGGGCGGTGCGGGCGGGGGCGGTCTGGGTCTGCATGGTCGTGCTCCGGTGTGGTTGTGATTCGGTGTGTTGGTAGACTACAACACCACCGTTCGAGAACACCATGTGCCGGACGTCATACTCGGCCCGGCCGCAGCGATTGTTCAGCTTTCGTTTATTCAAGACGGCCATCCGGCACGTCCGCGCCACGAGCAAGGCGCCCTCCAAGCCGGGCGCGGCGCACGTTGCGGACGCACGGGGCATCCCAACGGGATCAGAGCACGCACGTCACGCCCGCGGCCCGCGCAAGACGTCTCCACGGCGGGCGCGCCGTGGCCTGCGTTCGCTACAGGATCGGCACCAGACCCGCCCCGAAGGCCGTCGAGATCCGGGTCAGCAGGCTGCGCCAGCCGAGGTTGACCTCGGGGAAATCGCCGACAGGCGCATAGCAGGCGCGAAAGCCCGGATCGTCGGGCGACAGTGGCGCCGGGCAATCGGGTCCGGGCTGGAACTCGTAGCTGGTCGCATAGCGCGTGGGCCACAGGTCGAACACCGGCAATCGCTCGGAGATCTTCGCCATCGTGTAATCGATGCCGGAGAAGAACGCCGGCTTGTCGCGCCGGGCGATGGTCCACGAGTTCGCCGGCGCGATGTCACGATGGATGCTCGCCGCCAGCCGGCGCGCGAATGCAGGGTCGGCGATGACGATCGCACTTTCGGTATTGAGCGTGTCGCCGCGCGGGTCGAAGTTGTGCGTGCCGACGACGCCGACCCGATCGTCGATCACCATCGATTTGGCATGCAGCCCGACCCGCACCCCGGCGCGGTTGAGCGGCACGCGCCGGTTCACGCCGATGCCGGCGTAGCGCAGCGCCGAGTACTCGCGCGTGAGCGGTGGCGCACTGGCCGGCCTGGCCGCCAGCGCAGCCTCACGTGTCGTCGCCACGCCCTCCGCTCCGCTCCGCTCGATGTTGACGCTGCCATCGGCGTTCCAGGAGATCCCGACCGCGCCGGTCGCTTCCAGGTCGATCGGCGCGTCCTCGGGAAACGGCTTGTACTCGTAGATGTGGAAGCCGAAATCGCGCAGGTGCCGGCGTTTGTACTTGTAGGACAGCGCGTAGGTGATGAACGAGTCGGTCGCCGCCAGGCTGTTGGTCGACACGGTCACCTGCGGCGGATCGGGCCGCTCGCGCAGGTCCGCGAACATGTGCTCGGCCGGCTTGGACAGCACCAGGTACGGGGTTTGCAGCAGCACGTCTTGGTCGGCCGACTCGATCAGCTCGCGCAGCCGCGGCGTGGCGGCGGTCGCGTCCTGCGCGCGCTCGTGGTCGCGCTTGTGCTTGGCCGGCAGGTCGCCGATGAATTCCACCTCGCCCACCTCGAGCGCGGCCGCGGCCAGGCGCTGCTGCACCAGCACCGCGTCGCTGGCGTCGGCCGAGACCGAAGCCACGCGCTCGGGCCGCGCATAGTCCAGGAACGACACATCGGGCACGCCGCCGCGCAGCAGCTGGCGACCGACATCGGTGAGCTGCTCGACCGGCGTGCTCAGCGACGACTGCCAGAACGCCTCGAAGTTCTCGGCCATGTCGGCCACCACCGGGCCGGCGACCAGGACATCGCGATCGCGGAAGTTGAAGCTGTCGTTCCAATCGAAATAGTCGTCCTGGTAATTGCGGCCACCGGTGATGCCGACCAAACCGTCGACCAGCAGCGCTTTGCTGTGCATGCGCTGGTTGAGCCGGCGCCAGCAGCACGCCGCAGCCAGTGCGTAGCGCGGATAACTGATGCGCGCGCGGCCCAGTACCGGGTTGTAGATGCGCAGCTCGAAACCGACATGCGCACCGGCCAGGGCGGTGAGGGTCTCGACGGTGCGCAGCGCCGAGAGCTGATCGACCAGCAGCCGCACGCGCACACCGCGACGGGCGGCGGCCAACAGCTCCTCGAGCACCAGGTGACCCGAATCGTCCTCGTCGAAGATGTAGGTCTGCACATCGAGCGTGCGCTGCGCGCCGCGGATCAGGTCCAGCCGCGCGATCAATGCATCCTGCCCGTACTCGAGCAGCAGCGCGGCATGATGCGGCGCCTCCGGCGCGCTGCGCGCGAATGCGCGCACGCCCAGTTCGCGCAACGGCGACGGGGTTGCGCAGGCGTCGGCGCGCTCGCACACGATCGTGGTGTCGCGCGCCTCGAGCGCGATCTGCGCCGCGCGCTCGCGCTGCGCGGACGTGAGCGTCGTACAGGCGCCGGTGGCCAGCGTCGCCGCCAGCAGCAAGGCACGTCCGATCCAGCGCATCAGTGCGGCTCCACCGCCCGGATCCGCAGTGTGAAGCGGACCTGGTCGGACAGCGCGTAGCCCCAGCGGTCCATCGCGTAACGACTCCGGCGGACATCGCCCTCGCCGACGACGTCGCAGTCCACGGCCGGCCGCGCGCACTCGGCCGGCGCGATCCGGAACGTCTCGCGCTGGGCGATCCCGCGGATGCTCAGCACACCGGTCATCGCGCCCCCCTCGCGGGCGAGCGTCGGCGGATAGGGATCGGAGACGAACCTCACTTCGGGATGGCGTTCGACATCGAAGAAACCGGCACCCCGGGTAATGCGGGTGTAGCTGCGGCTGCCGACGATCTCCACGCCGCCGGTGGGCAGCGTCAAGCGCACCTGATGGTGGCCGTCAGGCAGCAACACGATCTCGCCGTGCCAATCGTCGAACCGGCCTTCGAGCTGCTGGCCCCAGCGCGTGCGCAATTGGAAGCCGATGTCCGAGCGCGCGGTGTCGAGCACCAGCGCGCGGGTCTCGCCGGCCAACGCCGGCACGGCCGCGATCGCCGACAGCCACAGACCGGCCGACAGCAGCCACGGTGCAACCGGCGAAGGCCTGTGACCTGCACACGCAATGCACGCCGGTGTCGTTGACATCGTTCCGAACGTGACGGTCAGGGCCACCAGAACGCCGACAGGTCGGCGACGCCCGGCTCGACCGCGGCGTCGTCGCGCAGGCTCAACACCGCGATGCCGCCTGGCGGCATGCCGCGGTAGTCGCCCGACTGGCCGCTGTGCAGCAACGCCGCAAGCCGTTCGAAGCCCGGGTTGTGGCCAACCAGCAGCAGCCGCCCGACCTCGCGATGGTCGTCGACCAGGCCGGCCAGCGTGCCGGGTGTGGCTTCGTAGATCGCCGGTTCCAGACGCTGATCGACATAGCCGACCACGCCCAGCACCGCTTCGAGCGTCTCGCGCGTGCGCCTGGCCGGCGAGCAGAGCACGCAATCGGGGACCAGCGCCTTGTCGCGCAGCCAGCGCCCAGCCGCCTCGGCCTCGGCCAGACCCTCGGCCGACAGCGGACGGTCGATGTCCGCCTGTCCGGGCAGCGCAGGGTCGGCGTGGGCGTGGCGGAGCAGGATCAGTTCGCGCATGGGCGTGGCGGTCTCGTCGTCGGGTCGGGATCGGGTGCGCGATTACTTCTTCAGCCACTTCAGCAGCGGTGTCCAATCGTCCTGATGCTCGCGCACCTGCGCCGAATGGTAGTCGAACAGGCTGCGGCCCAGCCCCACGAGCATCACGTAGGCCTGGCTGTCGCGCAGTTGCGCGACCACCGGATATGGCCATTGCGCAAGCAGGTCGAGTGCCTGCTGCGACGCGTTGGTCCACGGCCGCAGCCGATTGGCGACCAGGCCCACGCGGGTGTTGCCGCGGCGCACGCGCGGGTGGCGGGCGAGCGAGTTGAGAAAGCCCACTGTCGCATCGATGTCGAGCGCCGACGGCAGCACCGGCACCACGATCGCGTCGGCGGCTTCCAGATAGGCGTCGAGATCGTCGGCCATCGCACCGGCGGTGGCATCGACGATCAGCCGCGTGGTGCCCTCGGGGATTGCCGCCAGGACCTTGCGGTGCCGTGCGCTGCCGTCGATCGGCAGCACCGCGCTGTCGAGGCCGGCGCGGCGCTCGGCCCAGCGAGTGGACGAATGCTGCGGGTCGGCGTCGATCAGCACGGTCGACTCGCCCGCCAGCGCCGCATGCGCGGCGAGATGGGTGGCGATCGTGGTCTTGCCGACGCCGCCCTTGGAACTGGCCACCAGCACGGTCTTCATCGACGTCTTCCGCAGGTCCGGTCGAGGCCAGCGTACACCGGCAAGCGGACGGGCGTGTGTGGAGCCCCGGCCAATCCGCAGGCGCGCAATGTCGGCCCATGCCATCGGTCATGCTTGACGACAGCTGTCGTCACGACTAGCCTGACGACATCTGTAGTCAACAGGGAACACCACCATGGCCAGATCCACGATCGGAGACCAGGAGCTCGCCTTGCTCCAGTCGATCGGACAGCAAGGCGACGCGACGGTCGGCGAGGTCGCCGCCGACTTCGGCGAGGCGCGCGGCCTGGCGCGCTCGACCGTTCTCACGATGATGGAGCGGCTGCGCGCCAAGGGCTATCTGCGGCGCCACCGCGTTGACGGCGTCTATCGCTATGCCGCCACGCGCGGCGAGGACGACGTGGTCCAGGGCGCGGTCGCGGCCTTCGTGGAGAAGACCCTGCAGGGCTCGGTCAGCCCGTTCGTGGCCTTCATGTCCAAGCGCGGCAAGGTCAGCGATGACGAACTGGCCGAACTCGAGGCACTGGTCGCACGCCTGCAATCCGAGCGCGGAGAGGACTGAGCATGGACACCATGATCGCGACACTGCTCGAACGCCTGGCCGCGACCAGCCTGCACACACTGGTGCTCGCCGCCGTGGTCTGGGGGCTGTGCCGCTGGCTGCCGCGGCTGTCCGCCGCCAGCCAGTGCTGGCTGTGGTGGCTGGTGGGCCTGCAGGCCGTGCTGGGCCTGGCCGTCGGCCGGATGGAACTGCCGTGGCTGCCGGCCGCAGCCCCGCCGGCGATGCCGGCGTTGGACCTGCCCGCCAGCGGCGTCGCAATCGTCGCCGTACAGGCACCGCAGGTCGTCGCGCCGCTGTGGCCGATCGCAATCGCGGCGCTGTGGGCCGCCGGTGTCCTGGTGATGGCCGTCGGCACGCTGCGCGGCTGGCGCGAGGCCCGCGCCTTGGTCCGCAGCGCGCGTCCCTGCACCGATGCCTCGCTGACCCAGGCGCTGGCGCTGGCGTGCGAGGCCCACGGCCTGCGCCGCGCGCCGGTGCTGCGGATCTCCGCACAGATTGCCTCGCCTCAACTGGTCGGTGCACTGCGCCCGACATTGCTGCTGCCCGACCAGACCGCGCTCGACAGCGACGAACTGGACATGGCGCTGACGCATGAGCTGGTGCATCTGCGCCGCGGCGACCTGTGGCTGGGCTGGGTCCCGACGCTGGCGCGCCACCTGCTGTTCTTCCATCCCTTGGTGCATCTGGCCGTGCGCGAGTACGGCATCGCCCGCGAGGCCGCCTGCGACGCTGCGGTGGTCGCCGGCGACCATCGCTGCCGACACGGCTACGGCCGCCTGCTGGTGCGCCTGGGCGTCACACCTGGCCGGCCTGCGTGCCTGGCCAGCGCATCGCCCACCTTCCTGAGCCTCAAGCGGAGATTGACCATGCTCCAGACCACGCATTCCTCCTCGCGCCTGGGCGCATCACTGCTGCTGCTCGGCGTCGCCGTCGCTGGCGTGCTGCCATTGCGGCTGGTCGCCGCGCCGGCCGCCTCCGCGGTCCCCCCGGTGCCGGCCGCGGCCGCAACCCCCACGCGCCCCGTGCTGCCGGTGGCACCGGCAGCGCCTGCAACGCCTGCGCGCCCGGCGATCAGCGCAGCAGCGGCCGCCGCGCTCAGCCCGGCGGAGATCGCCGAGATCGCCACCTCGGCGGCGCAGGCGGCCGAAGCCGCACTCAGTTCGGCCGAGATCGCCGAAATCACGGCCGCCGCGACGTCCGAGGCCCTGGCCGCCGCCGCGCCGGCAATCGCGTCATCGGTCGCCTCGGCGACGACGTCCGGCACCCGTCAGGTCCAGATCTCCGGCCGGACGCCCCAGGCCTATGTGCGCACCCGCGGCGGCGCCGATTTCGTCATGAGCGGCTCGACGGACGATTTCGAGGACGCGAGGCGCCAGACCGGCGGCGGCGATGCCCTGTGGCTGCGGCGTGGCAACGACCGCTATCTGATCCGCGACCCCGCCACCCTGCGCCGGTTCGACACGCTGTTCGAGCCCGTCACCCGCCTCGGCCGCGAACAGAGCGAGTTGGGCACGCAGCAAGGCCGCCTGGGTGGGGAGCAAGGCCGGCTCGGCGCCGAACAGGGGGTGCTCGGCCAACGGCAGGCCCGCCTGGCCACCGCCGCCACGCAACGCGCGCTGGCCGGCGACGGTGACGTGCCCGCCAGCGATCAGCGCGACCTGGACGAGATCGCCGCCCGCCAGCGCGACCTCGCCGAACGTCAGCGCGCACTGGGGCAGCAGCAAGCCGAACTGGGCCGTCGCCAGGGTGCGCTCGGGGAACGCCAGGCTGAAGCCAGCCGCCAGATCGAAGCGGCGCTGCCGCGCCTGCTCGATGACGCGCTGGCCGCCGGCAAGGCGCAGCGGTTGTAACAATCCGTCCCGGACGAGAGAGACACCGCCAGCTCGCGGCAGGCCAGCGTCCTCTCGACGCCATCGCCCCCACCCAACCCTCCCCCGCAAGCGAGGGAGGGCCTTGTGCGGCGGCCTGTACGTTTCCCGACGTGGCGGCCGCCGATGCCGATCCGGACTGTCGCGGCGACGACGCAGTCGCCGTCACCGTGCCCGTGCGTCTGACCTACGCGTTCGTGTTCGACGCGCACACCGTGCGCGGGCGTGCGATCAGACGCGACTGACCACGCGCACGCGACGCGATGGATCAGCGCATCGGTTGCCAGTCCGCGGGCGGCGTCGGCGACACGCCTGCCTCCTGCAGCAAACGCTCCACCAGCGCGACCTCGCTGCGGATCGACGGGTCGGCGAGCAGGCGCACGAGTTGCGCGGCGCCGTCGCGCGGCTGCGACCCGGCGATGCGTCCCCATTCGAGCATCTGCCAGTCGAGCGTGCGCTGACGCGACTGCGCATCGCGCCGCTCGGCCGCGGTGGCCGCGGTGCGCGCCAGCAGGTCGAGACCGAGCATGCGACCAAGCTGCGTGTCGGCGGTGTCGGCCATCAGCGTGCCGATATGGCGGCAATCGCGCAGGCGGGCGGCGTCGCCGCGCAGCGCGTCCGGCGTACAGGCCTGCCGCATCGGCGCCAGGCCCGGCGGCGGGAACGCGGCCCACAGGGACATCGCGATCGTCGCCGCGTGCTCGTCGGCGATGTCGTCGCCGGCATCGGCCAATGCGGCGCGTTCGGCCGCAGTCGGCGGGTGGCGCAGCAGTGCGGCCTGGATCCATCGGACCTGCTCGAGCATGCCCAGGTCGAAGCGACGGGCGCCGCGTGCATCGGTCAGCAGGGTGTCGACACGCCCGCCGCGATACAGCAGCGGCGCGAGATTCTCCGGGTCGCTGCCGAGCCAGCGCTGCGCCGCGCGCAGTCGAAGCGGAGCGTCGCCGCCGGCCATCAGCAGTGCGTTGGCGAGCGCGTCGCCACCGGCCGTGTCCGCCGCGCTGCGGCGCCAGGCGTCGGCCTGCGCGTCGACGGGCGCCGCCGCCGACGGCGCGTCGTCGTCATCGCGCAGGGCATCGCCCGCCATCGTGGTCGCCGAGCGCAGCATCGCCGCCAGGGCGAGATCGCGCGGCTGGCCGCGCTCGGCGAGGGCGGCGGCGCTGCGCTGCAGCCAATCGGTCCAGGCGCGCTGTTCGGCCTGCGAGGGGGCCTCGACCTGCGGCGCCTCGTCGAAGCGGGTGTACGGCGCCTGCGCCTGGGCGGCGGGGGCCGCGCACGTCGCGATCAGGACGGCGAGCAGCATGGGGCGCATCGAGGACTTCCGGATGTCGGTCATCGGTGCAGGATACGCGGTGGGGATCGCGGGATGCCCCCACCCGGCGCCTGCGGCGCCGACCTCCCCCGCAAGCGGGGGAGGTGTCGCGATCGCCGGCGCTGCGGCGCGGCCCTCTCTTCCGCGTGCAGGACGGTGCCACGATCTTCGGCATTGCAGCGCCGTGCTCCCTCCCCCGCGTGCGGGGGAGGGTTGGGGTGGGGGCGATCGGCCACGAGGAAACGTCGTTTGGATGTCGGGAAATGCCCCGCCCCCCACGCGCCGCGCTGCGCGCGTCGACCTCGCCCCGCAGGCGGGGGAGGTGGCGCGATCTTCGGTCCTTCGGCACCGCAGCGCTGCGCTCCCTCCCCCGGGGGCGCGCGCGACATTTGTGTGTCGAACACTGCCGCGAGCGGGGGAGGTGACTTGGGGCGTCGACCTTCGCTCAGTAGCCGGCGGCCTGACCGTCCTTGCGCGATTCGCTGGCGCCGATCCAGCCGCCGTGCGGGTTCTTCATGATCGCCTGGTAGCCGCCGTAGGGGCCGTGCGAGAAGCGCACCGAATGGCCCTTCATCATCAGCGCGCGCACGGTTTCGTACGAAAAGCCGCTTTCCAGGTCGAGCTCGCCACCGTCGGTCATCGCGGTGTTCTGCCCGGTCGGTTCGGTCGAGCCGTCGTGCTGGATCCGCGGCGCATCGCCGGCCTCCTGCAGGTTCATGCCGAAGTCGATCATGTTGATCAGGATCTGCACGTGGCCCTGCGGCTGCATCGCACCGCCCATCACGCCGAAGCTCAGCCACGGCTCGCCGTCGCGGGTCGCGAACGCGGGGATGATCGTGTGGAACGGCCGCTTGCCCGGCGCGTAGCCGTTGGGATGCTCGGCCTTGAGCACGAACTGCTCGCCGCGATCCTGCAGGATGAAACCCAGGCCCGGCGGCGCCATGCCGCTGCCCATGCCGCGATAGTTGGACTGGATCAGCGAGACCATCATGCCGTCGGCATCGGCGGTGGTCAGATAGATCGTGTCGCCTTCGTCGAGCTGGCGCGGCGTGCCGGGCTGCACCTCGCGCAGCGCGCGGTCCATCGAGATCAGCTGCCCGCGCTCACGCGCGTAGTCCTTGGAGATCAGCCGTGCGACCGGTGCCGGATGGAACGCCGGATCGGCATACCAGCGGGCGCGATCGGCGAACGCGAGTTTCTTGGCCTCGGTGAACAGGTGCACGTGTTCCGGACTGCCGAAGCCGTAGGACGCGAGGTCGTAGGGTTCGAGCAGGTTGAGGATCTGCAGCGCCGCAATGCCCTGCCCGCTGGGCGGCAGCTCCCAGACATCGACGCCCCGGTAGTTGGTCGACACCGGCTCGACCCAGTTGCCGGTGTGCGCGGCGAGGTCCTCGTACGACAGGAAGCCGTCGTTGGCGGCGAAGTAGTCGCTGATCGTGCGCGCGATCTGCCCCTTGTAGAACGCGTCGCGACCGCCGTCGGCGATCGCCTGCAAGGTATTGGCGAGATTGGGGTTGCGCCAGGTCTCGCCCTTGCGCGGCGCACGGCCATCGATCGTGAACTGCTCGGTGAAGCCGGGCCACCGCGACAGTCGCGGCACCGACCGGCCCCAGTAATAGGCGATGACCTCGTGCACCGGATGGCCCTCGCGCGCGTAGCGGATTGCCGGTGCGAGGTTGTCGGCCATCGCGCGCCGGCCGAAGCGGCCATGCAGCGCGAACCAGCCGTCGACCGCGCCGGGCACGGTGACCGGCAGCGGGCCGTGCGAGGGGATATCGGTGAGGCCACGACGCGCGAACTCGGCCAGGGTCAGCGACTGCGGCGAGCGCCCGGACCCGTCATAGCCATACAGGCGCCGCGTCTTCGGGTCCCAGACGATCGCGAACAGGTCGCCACCGATGCCGTTGCCGGTCGGCTCCATCAACCCCAGCGCAGCGTTGGCCGAGATCGCGGCATCGACCGCCGAGCCGCCCGCACGCATGGTGTCGAGCGCGATCTGGGTCGCCAGCGGGTGCGAGGTCGCGGCCATCGCGTGCGGCGCGAGGACTTCGCTGCGGGTCGCGAACGTCCGCCCGGTGATGCGGTCGGCGGCGGCGGCGGGCAGCGCGATGGCCAGGGCGGCGCAGGCGGCCAGGACAAGGCGCATGGTGGGTCTCCTTCGGGTGATCGGCGACAGTAGCGCATTGCCGGCCCGTCGCGCCGCGCGGCGCGTCTCAATCCTCGGCATCGCCGTAGAACTGGATGCCGATGCGGATGCGCTCGCGGCCCTGCGCCCGACGATGGCGGTTGGTGTCGCGCAACGAGTACACGCAACCGCAGTACTCCTGCTGGTAGAACCGCTCGCGCTTGCTGATGTCGATCATCCGCGACGATCCGCCTCCCTTGCGCCAGTTGTAGTCCCAGTACCTCAGGCCATCGTAGGGCGCGGCGGCACGATGGCCGCAGTCGTTGATCTGCGCCATGTTCTTCCAGCGCGAAATGCCCAGCGAGCTGGTGATCAGGGGAAAGCCGTGCTCGTGGGCATACAGCGCGGTGCGCTCGAAGCGCATGTCGAAGCACATCGTGCAGCGGATGCCGCGCTCGGGTTCATTCTCCATGCCCTTGGCGCGGGCGAACCAGTTGTCGGTGTCGTAGTCGGCGTCGACGAACGGCACGCCGTGCTTCTGCGCGAAGCGGATGTTCTCCTCCTTGCGCAGCAGGTATTCCTTCACCGGATGGATATTGGGGTTGTAGAAGAACACGGTGTAGTCGATGCCCGCCTCGACGAAGGCCTCCATCAGCTCACCCGAGCACGGCGCGCAGCACGAATGCAGCAGCAGGCGGTCGTGCGCGGGGGCGAACCCGTCGGGAAGCGGAAGCGGCTGGCGTTGGGGTGCAGGCATGACGGTGCGGGCGGAGGGCGCTGGAGGGCCATGGTAGCGCCCTCCCGCCGCGTCATCCCGGCAACGCCGGGATGACGTGTTGCCGCTACGGTCCCGACGGCGCGGCGTCGATGGCGGCGGGTTCGCCGTCGTCGAAGCGGCCACGGATCGGGAACGGCTGCGGCTGCGGCCGCGGCACCGGGGCCGCCTCGAGCCGGCGCAGCAGTTCGCTGATGCCGCGATCGAGCTGCGCATCCTCACCGCGCCACGCCGCGTGCGGCAGGTTGTCGACCGCGATGTCCGGATCGACCCCGCGGCCTTCGATCAACCAGCGTCCGTCGCGGTCGAACTGCGCATTCTGCGCCGCGCGCATCACCCCGCGATCGACCAGGCGATTGCTGTCGCTCAGCCACACGCCGGCACCGGCCGTGCGCTGGCCGATCACCGGGCCCAGGCCCAGCGCCTGCACGCCGGCGGAGAAAGTCTCGCCGTCGGAATAGGTCAGCGCATCGGCCAGTACCACCAGGTGGCCGCGGAAGCTCTGCTGCATGTTCCAGTACGGCGCCGACCCCGGCGGCGCCCAGAACGCCCAGGCGCGACGCAGCAACGTGCCCAGGACCCAGCTGTCGATGTTGCCGCCACGATTGCGACGTACGTCGATGACCAGGCCTTCGCGGTCGACGTTGGCGTAGAACTCGCGCGCAAAGGCGGCGATGTCGTTGGCGCCCATCGCGTACAGGTGCAGATAGCCGATGCGGCCGTCGGTCGCCTGCTCGACGTGCTCCCGGCGCGACTGCACCCAGTCGTCGTAGCGCAACTGGGCATCGCGCTCCATCGTCACCGGCACGGCAACGGTGCTGCGTGCGGCCCCGTCGCGGCGGTAGTCGAGCCGCACCTGCTGTCCGGCCTGGTGTTCCAGGCGCAGCGCGACGTCGGGCGGCGTGCGCACCGGTTGGCCATTGATCGCGGTGATCACGTCACCGGCGCGCAGCGCGGTGCCGGGCCGGGCCAGCGGCGCGCGCGCATCGGGCAGCTCGGGATCGCTGCGATAGATATGGCGCAGGCGCACGCCGTCGGCATGGGCCTCGTACACACCGCCGAGCGAGGCCGGCACCGGACGCTCGGGGTCCTGGCGGTACTCGCCACCGCGCACCTGCGAGTGCAGCACGCCCAGTTCGGCCACCATCTGCCGCAACAGGTCGTCGAGTTCGGTGCGCTCGCCCACGCGCGGCAACAGCGGTCGGTACTTGGCGCCGATCGCCACCCAGTCCTGCCCGCGCAGGCCGGGGTCGAACAGGTAGTCGCGTTGCATGCGCCAGGCATCGTCGAACATCTGCGTCCACTCGCGCGTCGGTTCGACCGCCAAGCGCCAGTCGCCGGTCCGGACCTGGTGCGGCTCGAGGTCGTCGGGCAGCTTGTCGGCGACCGGAACCAGGTACATCTCGCCCGGGCCGTCACGCTCGGCCGTGCGGTAGAACAGGGTCTTGCCGTCGGCCGACAGGCCGAACTCGGCGACATGCTCGGCGAAGGTCTCGATGCGCGCCCGCTCGGCGCGATAGGCGATGCTGCACAGCGCCGGCATGGCCTCGGCCTGCGAAGGCTGGTCGAGCACGAACAGGTGTTTCTGGCCGGCAGCCAGCGCGCGATAGTTGCCGGCCTCCACCGGCACCTCGTACAGCCGCGACGCCAGCCCGGCGGTGACGATCCGCGGCAGCGCACCCGCCGCGGCCTCCTTCGCGTCCTCGGCCTTCTCGGCCTCGCGCTCGGGGGTGTCGGCATCGATCGCCGGATCGACGGCGCGCAATTCGGTCGGCGGCTGGAACGCAAAGCGGTTGCCCGGCTGCAGCGCCAGCGCATAGAGGCGGGTGCGCCGGTCGAACATCGGCCCCATGTTGCGGTCGCCCCAGGGCGCCCCCGGGGTCGCGCGGAACTCGCGCTCGGACAGGAAGTACAGCCAGCGGCCGTCGGCGGTGAACGCGGGCGAATGGCTGTTGTAGCGGTCGCTGGTCAGCACGTGGCGCTGTCCGTCGGCCACGGTGTAGAGCACGATCTGCTCACGCTGATAGCTCGTGTCCGGTCGCACCACGGCCAGCGCGCGACTGTCGGGCGCCCAGACGACGCCTTCGTAGGCGCGCACCGGGCTCTGGTCGATCCGGCGGTTCTGCCCACTGCGCAGGTCCAGCAGCCACAGCGCGCCGCTGAAGTCGCTGTGCGCCAGCCAACGGCCATCGGGCGAGGGCGCCAGATCGAAGCGCTGGGTGCGGCCGTCGCGGGTCAGGGCCTCGCCAGGGCCGCTGCCGTCGGCGGGAAAGCGCCAGATCTCATGCTCGCCGGTGGCATCGCCGATCGCGTAGAGCCAGCGCCCATCGGGACTGAGAACCGCATTGCGCGCCCGGCTGCCTTCCGGCAGCGCCGGCTCGATCCGGCGAAGCGCGCCGGTGCCGGCGAGCGCCACGCGCCCGCGTGCGGTCAGCGCGACCCGGCTGCCGTCGGCGGACACGCGCGCACTGTCGAGGAAGGCCAGCGGCCGGTCCAGCCAGCGCGTGCGCCGCGATGCGGTGTCGGTCGCCAGTGTCAGGGCGAGCACACGATCGTCGCCGCTGGCGATGTCGTAGCGGGCGATGTCGGCGCCGCGCTGGTAGACGATGCGGCCGTCGCGCAACTGCGCCCCGCGCACCTCGAAGTCGCGATGCGCGGTGAGCTGCTGCGGATCGCCGCCGTCGGCATCGAAGGACCACAGATTGGGCACGCCGTCGGCATCGCTGGTCACGTACACACGGCCCTGCCACCACATCGGCCGCGACAGCGTGCCGACGTGGTCGGCGGCCAGGCGCACGGCCTCGCGGGCGCCGGGGTCGAAGCGCCACAGCTGGCCGCGAGCGCCACCGCGGTACTCGCGCGCGTTGTCCTGGGTCACGGCCAGGCCGAAACGGATGAAGTACAGCCGCCCCTGATCGTCGTAGGTCGCCTCGCGCGCATCGGCCAGCGGCAATTCGCGCCGAGCCAGCGTATCGGGATGCACCGCATGCAGCGTCCACGACCAGGTCGGCCCCACCCGCTGGTCGGTCGCATAGAGCACCTCGCCCTGCGGGGTCCAGCCCTGCACCAGCACGCGCCCGCCTTCGAAGCTCAGACGTTTGGGCACGCCACCTGCCAGCGGCATCACATAGGCCTCGGTGGCGCCGTCGTAGTCGGCCGCATAGGCCAACCGGGTGCCGTCGGCGGAGATCGAGGGCTGGGTCTCGTTGGCCGGATGGCTGGTCAGGCGCCGGGCCTGGCCACCGTCGACGCCCGCCAGCCACAGGTCGCCTTCGGAGGCGAACACCAGCTGCGCGCCATGAAGCGCGGGATCGCGGTAATAGCCGGTCACCGCGGATGCAGGTCCGCACAGCAGCAGGCCGAGCAACGGCAACAAGCACGAAAACCGCAGGCGCAGGGCCCGCGCGCGAAGCAACGGTGATGACATGCGATCGTCCCCAGACAGACGCGTCGCCACCCGGGCGACTCAGCCCCCGAGCATAAGCAGCGGGCGAACGTCGCACAGGCGCCGGAAGTCATGCGCGAGCCTGCGCCCATGTGCCCGCTGTCGCATTCTCAGGCAGGCATGCGGGATCGCCGCGCCTCCGCCAGCTCGCCAGACATGGCGCGCCCGACGCCGGCCGATCGCGTGTGCGTGCCCACGCCACGCGGCGCCACGTGCGGCGCCCCTGCGCCGTCGTCCGCCCGGCGATGCCGGGCGGATGTCCAGATCAGCGTCGCTGCAGCAGCGTCACCACGCTGGAGAAATCCAGCCCGCCGTTGCCGGCCTGGCTGTTCATCGCGTACAGGTTGCGTGCCAGCTCGCCCAGCGGCACCGCCGCGCCCGTGCCCATCGCGGCCTCCGCGGCCAGCCCCAGGTCCTTGAGCATCAGGTCGTTGCCGAAGCCGCCGGTGTAGCCGCGCGATGCCGGTGCGTTTTCGAGCACGCCCGGCCACGGATTGCAGACCTCGGTCGCCCAACTGCGGCTGGTGCTCACCGCCATCATCTGCGACAGCACCTTGGGGTCCAGGCCATGCGCGGCGCCGAGGGCGATCGCCTCGCCGGTCGCGGCCATGATCACGCCCAGCGCCATGTTGTTGCACAGCTTGGCGACCTGGCCGGCGCCGGCCTCGCCCATGTGGAAGATGTTCTTGCCCATCGCCTCGAGCACCGGCCGGGCGCGGTCGAGCGCATCCGCGCTGCCGCCGACGATGAAGGTCAGCGTGCCGGCCTGGGCGCCCGCGGTGCCGCCGGAGACCGGGGCGTCGATCATCTGCAGGCCACGCGCCTTCGCCGCAGCGGCGACCTTCTGTGCCGAAGCGGGCGCGATCGTGCTGCAGTCGATCACCAGCGCGCCGTCGGGCAGCGTCGCCATCAGGCCGTCGTCGCCCAGGTACAGGCCTTCGACGTGGCGGCTGGCCGGCAACATCGAGATCACCACCGCCGCATCGTTGACCGCATCGGCCGCGCTGGCAGCGGCGCTCGCGCCCGCCTGCACGACCGGGGCGAGCGCGTCTGCATTGAGGTCGAAGGCGCGCACGGCGTGGCCGGCCTTGGCGAGGTTGGCGGCCATCGGCCCGCCCATGTTGCCCAGTCCGATGAAGGCGATGCGAGTCATGTGGTTCTCCAGGTGACGATGCGGATGGGGCGTGCGGTCCTCGACGGCCGACAGGTCATGCGGCGCGCGGCGAGGCCAGGTCGGCGAGTGGATGCACACCACCCGGCCAGTCGGGTTCGACGAGGAACGTCTGCGCCCAGGCCGGTGTCGTGGCAGCCAGCGTGGCCGGCTCCCAGTGCGGGGTGCGGTCTTTGTCGATCAGCAGCGCGCGAATGCCTTCGGCGAAATCGCCATGCGCAGCGCAGTGCAGCGCGGCGACGTACTCCATGCGGAAGACGTCGGCCAGCGACAGGTCGGCCGCGCGGCGCTGCAGCTCGAACCCCAGCCGCGCCGATCCCGGCGAACCGGCGGCGAGCGTCTTCTGCGCCGCGCCGAGCCAGGCGTCTTCGCCGGCATCGAGTGCGGCGATCGCCTCGACGATGTCCTCCAGCCGCGCGTGCGCACAGATCGCGGCCACCGTCTGCGCATGCCGCTGCAGCGAGCCGGGCTCGGCCGACACGGCGAAGCGCTGCAGCAGCGTGTCCAGGCGCGCGTGGTTGTCGCGGTCCTCGCGCGCCCAGGTCTCGGCGGCGAGCGCGTCGAACACCGTCTCGCGATCGGCCTCCGCCAGTTGCACGTCGGCCAACTGCGCGTGGATCGCATCGCCCGGTCCCAGCACCGCACCGGTCAGCGCAAGGAACAGGCCGGCGCGATCGGGCACGCGGGCGAGCAGCCAACTGCCGCCCACGTCCGGGAACAGACCGACGGTGATTTCCGGGAACGCCAGCTTCGAGCGCTCGGTCACCACGCGGTGGCTGGCGCCGGCCATCAGCCCGATGCCGCCGCCCATGACGATGCCATGGCCCCAGCAGAGCACCGGCTTGGGGTAGGTGTGGATGCGGTGGTCGAGGCGGTACTCGACCTCGAAGAACTCGGCGGCGTAGGCGTTGTCGCGCACGTCGGTGGCGCCCGCCGCGCGATACGCGGTCATGCTCTCGTACAGCGCATGCAGGTCGCCACCGGCGCAGAACGCTTTCTCGCCCGCGCCCTGCAGCACGACCAGGGCGATCGCCTCGTCCTGCGCCCAGGCCACCAGTTGCGCATCGAGCAGCCGCGCCATCTCCAGCGACAGGCCGTTGAGGGTCTTGGACCGGTTGAGCGTGGCGATGCCCACGCGACGGCCGCCGACGGCGGCGCGCTCCTCGAACAGCACCGCGGCAGGATCGGCCGCACTCATGCGTTGGTCCACACGGGGCTGCGCTTTTCCAGGAACGCGGCGACGCCTTCCTTCTGGTCGGCGGTGTCGAACAGGTCGACGAACCGCTCGCGCTCGGCGATCAGCCCGGCGACCGCCGGCTGGCTGCGCGTGGTCTGCACCAGCCGCTTGCAGGCCGCGACACTGGTCGGCGACTGCTTGGCGGCCTTGGCCGCCCAGTCCAGCGCGCGCGCCTTCGCCTCACCGCGCTCCACGACCTCCTCGACCACGCCGATGCGCAGCGCGGTCGCCGCGTCGATGCGCTCGCCGAGCAGGATCATGCGCTTGGCCCAGCCCTCGCCGGCCAGGCGGGTGAGGTTCTGGGTGCCGCCCGCGCACGGCAGCAGACCCACGGTCGCCTCGGGCAGCGCCAGCTGCGCCTGCGCCTCGGCGATGCGCAGGTCGCAGGCCAGCGCGCATTCGAGCCCGCCGCCCATCGCATAGCCGTTGATCGCGGCGATCGACACACCGCGGAATGCGCTCAGCGCCTCGAAAGCCTCGCCGAAGCGGCGCGCGGCCTCGCGCGCGGCGGCCTTGTCGCCGGAGGCGAACTGCTTGAGATCGGCGCCGGCCGAGAAGAACTTCTCGCCCTCGCCGGTGATCACCAGCGCATAGATGTCGCGATCGCCGTCGAGCGCGACGACCAGGTCGCGCAGCGCGGCCAGGCTGTGCACGGTCCAGGTGTTGGCCGGCGGATTGCGCAGCGTGACGATCGCGGTGTGGCCGTCGATCGCAAGCCCCAGCCCGGTCCAGTCGCGCGTGCGGTAGTCGTGGGCAGTGTGGCTCATCGCAGGTCCTCCTCGGTGTTGAGCAGATGGCGCGCGACGATCACGCGCATGATCTCGTTGGTGCCTTCCAGGATCTGGTGCACGCGGCTGTCGCGCAACAGCCGTTCGACCGGGTATTCGCGGATGTAGCCGTAGCCGCCGTGCAACTGCAGCGCATCGTTGCACACGGCAAAGCCGGCATCGGTCGCGAAACGCTTGGCCATCGCACACCACACCGTGGCATCGGCGCTGCCGGCATCGAGCTTGCGCGCGGCGGTGTGCACCATCTGCCGGGCGGCGACCAACTGCGTGGCCATGTCGGCGAGCTTGAACTGCAGCGCCTGGAACTCGCCGATCGCCTTGCCGAACTGCTTGCGCTCGCGCAGATACCCGCGCGCGGCGTCGAGCGCACCCTGGGCGGCGCCCAGCGAGCAGGCCGCGATGTTGATGCGGCCGCCGTCCAGGCCCTTCATCGCGATCTTGAAGCCCTCGCCTTCCGCGCCGAGCAGATGGTCGGCCGGCACGCGCACACCGGTGAAGCTGATCGTGCGGGTGGGCTGGCTGTTCCAGCCCATCTTCTCTTCCTTCTTGCCGTACGCGATGCCCGGCAGGTCGGCCGGCACCGCGAACGCGCTGATCCCGCGCGCGCCCTCGCCACCGGTGCGGGCCATCACGATCAACATATCGGTGGCACCGGCGCCGGAGATGAAGGCCTTGCTGCCATCGATGACGTAGTCGTCGCCATCGCGCACCGCGCGGGTCTTGAGCGAGGCGGCATCGGAGCCCGCGCCGGGCTCGGTCAGGCAGTAGGAGCCGAGCTTGTCGCCGCTGGCCATCGCCGCGGCCCATTCGCCGCGCACCCGCGCCCCGGCCCAGGATGCGAGCATCCAGGCCGCCATGTTGTGGATGCTGATGTAGGCCGCGGTCGAGGGGTCGGCCGCCGAGAGCTCCTCGAAGATCAGCGCCGCATCCAGCCGCGACAGGCCGATGCCGCCCGCGTCCTCGGGCGTGTAGATGCCGCAGAAGCCGAGCGCACCGGCACCGGCGATCACCTCGCGCGGAAAGATGCCCTCCGCATCCCAGTGCGCGGCCTGCGGCGCGAGCTGCGCGGCGGCGAAATCGCGCGCGGCCTCGCGGAACGCAGCCTGCTCTTCGGTCAGGCCGAAATCGGCGCCGGCGGTGGTGGTGGCCGTCATCATCACTTCAGGCTGATCGTGGTGTTGACGCCGTGGCTCAGCGTCTCGTCGTCGAACCAGCGCGCGGTCACCGTTTTGGTCTGGGTGTAGAACGTCACCACCTGCTTGCCGTACGGACCGAGGTCGCCGAGCTTGGACGCGCGCGAGCCGGTGAACGAGAACAGCGGCACCGGCACCGGAATCGGCACGTTGATGCCGACCTGGCCGACATCGATCTCCTCCTGGAACTTGCGCGCGGCCGCACCGGACTGGGTGAACACCGCGACGCCGTTGCCGTTGGGATTGGCGTTGACGAGCGCGATCGCCTCGTCCAGCGACTCGGCCGCCAGGATCACCAGCACCGGCCCGAAGATCTCTTCGTCGTAGATGCGCATGCCGGGCTTGACCCCGGAGAAGATCGTCGGGCCGACGAAATTGCCCTTGGCGTAGTCGCCGCCCAACTGGGGATTGCGGCCATCGAGCTCCAGCGTCGCGCCCTCCTCGATCCCCGAAGCGATCAGCGCTTCGATCCGCTCGCGCGCCGCGCAGGAAATGACCGGACCGACATCGGTGCCGGCCTCGGTGCCGCCGCCGACCTTCAGCGTCTTGGCCTTGGCGACCAGATCGGGAATCCAGGCCTGCGCCTCGCCGACCAGCACCGCGGTACTGGCGGCCATGCAGCGCTGGCCGGCCGCGCCGAAGGCGGCGCCGGCCATCGCGTTGAGGGTCTGCTCCTTGTTCGCGTCGGGCAGCAGGATCGCGTGGTTCTTCGCGCCCATCATGCATTGCACGCGCTTGCCGGCGAGCGAGGCGCGGTTGTAGACGTGGGTGCCGACCTTGGTCGAGCCGACGAACGAGACCGCCTTGATGTCGACGTGGTCGCAGATCGCGTTGACCACGTCCGGGCCGCCATGCACGACGTTGAGCACGCCCTTGGGAATGCCGGCCTCGAGCGCGAGCTCGACCAGGCGCATCGTCACCAGCGGGTCCTGCTCGGAGGGCTTGAGCACGAAGGTGTTGCCGGTGGCGATCGCCATCGGGAACATCCACAGCGGGATCATCGCCGGGAAGTTGAACGGGGTGATGCCGGCGCACACGCCCAACGGCTGCAGCAACGTATAGGTGTCCACGCCATTGGCGACGTTGTTGGCCAGTTCGCCCAGCTGCAGGTTGCCGATCGCCGCGGCGTGCTCGACCACCTCCAGGCCGCGGAACACATCGCCCTCGGCGTCGGGCAGGGTCTTGCCCTGCTCGCTGGTCAGGATCGCGGCCAGCTCGCTCATGTGCTCGCGGATCAGCTGCTGGTACTTGAGGAAGATCCGCGCACGCGTGCCGATCGGGGTCTTGCGCCAGGTCTTGAACGCCTTCTGCGCGGCGGCGACGGCCGCGTCGACCTCGGCCGTGGTCGCGAACGGCACCCGCGCCAGCACCGCCTGCGTGGCCGGGTTGACCACATCGCGCCATTCGCGGGTCTGGGACTGGACGAACTCGCCGTCGATCAGCAGCGGGACGGAGTGCGGGGCATTCGACATGGGGCAGGCCTGCGGGCGGGACGGGATTCGCATTATTCGCAGGATCGCATCGCCCGGCGCCCGTTCACGCCCGCGTATCGTGCGAACATCGCGCACATTCCTGCGAAGGTTGCGAATCGTCATGTCCCGCCCCAAGCGCTTCGTCGGTGCCCGGCTGCGACGCCTGCGCCAGCAACACGGCCTGGCCCAGGCTGCGCTGGCGCAGGCACTGGCCCTGTCGCCGAGCTACCTCAACCAGATCGAACGCGACCAACGCCCGCTGACCCCGGCAGTGCAGGCGCGGCTGGAGGCCCTGCTCGGCCCGCAGCCGGCCTTGTTCGACGGCGCCGGTCCGGCCGCACTGGTCGGCGAACTGCGCGAGGCGCTGGCCGACCTGGGCGAGACCACCGCGACGCCCGACGAGCTCGAGACACTGGCCGGCGACCTGCCCGGCATCGCCCGCCTGCTGCTGGACCTGCACCGGCGCCAGCGCGCAATCCGCGAGCGCGCCGACGTCCTGGCCGCGCACCTGGGCGAGGTCGAACTCGCCGGGCCCGACGGCGACCCGGTGCGCGACTACTTCAACCGGCGCCGCAACCACGTCGCCGAGCTCGACGACATCGCCGAAGCGGCGTTCGGCGCGCACGGGCTGGTCGCCGGACAGGTCGCGCCACGGCTACGCCAGCGGCTGCGCGAGGCCCACGGCATTGTCGTGGCGCTGGACGACCGGATGGACGACAAGCGCCGCTTCGATCCGGACACCCGCACCCTGTGGTTGCCCGATTGGCTGCAGCCCGGACAGCAGGCCTTCCAGATGGCCGCTGAACTGGCGCTGCGCGAGCACGGCGCACTGATCGACACCCTGGTCGCCCAGGCCGGCTTCGCCGATCCCGAGCGCGCGGCGCAGGCCCGTATCGGCCTGTCGAACTACTACGCCGGGGCGCTGGTGATGCCCTACGGCGCGTTTCTCGATGCCGCCCAGGCCGAGCGCTACGACATCGACCGCCTCGCCCACCGCTTCGGCGTCGGCTTCGAAGCCGTCTGCCACCGGTTGAGCACCCTCGCACGACCCGGGCGTCCAGGCCTGCCCTTCTTCTTCGTGCGCGTCGACCGCGCCGGCAACGTCTCCAAGCGCCACTCGGCCACCGACTTCCACTTCTCGCACGTCGGCGGCGCCTGCCCGCTGTGGATCGTCTACGAGGCCTTCAACCAGCCCGGCCGCATCCTGACCCAGGTCGCCCGCATGCCCGACGGCCGCCGCCACTTCTGGCTGGCCCGCCAGGTCGAGAGCGGGCCGACCGGCCACGGCCGGCAGCGCAAGACGTTTGCCGTGAGCCTGGGCTGCGACCTGCGCCACGCCGACCGCCTGACCTACTCGCGCGGCCTCGACCTCGACGACCTCGCCACCGCCACCCCGATCGGACCGGGCTGCAAGGTCTGCGAACGCACCGACTGCGTCCAACGCGCCTTCCCGCCCCTGCGCCTGCCCGCCCTCTGAAAACCGGGGTCAGCGTGCATTTTCCGCCGCCCGGCCTGCACGCCCGCACGGCGGCCGCCCCCGCCTGACCGGCCCCGCCGGCCGCCCGAGTCGGGCCTCCAGTGCCTGCCGCGCGTGCTCGGAGCCGTACAGGTGCTGCCGCTGCAGATGCGCGGCAATGGCTTCGGTCTCGTTCGAATCGACGGCCTCCGCGACCAGCGCGCGCCACGCCTGGTGACGCAGCGCCGGGCTCGACGCCAAGCCTTGCCAGGCCGGATGCGGACTGAGCAGCGGATCGTCCACGGCGCCGATGTTGCCGCGATGACTGGACCACGGATATTCGGCTGCCTCGTCGACCATGCGCGCGCGCAGCGGATTGCGTTCGATGTAGCGCAGGCAACGCAGCAGGTACGCCTCGCCGATCACCGGGCAGGCCTTGTAGCGACCTTCCCACAGCGTGCCGATGCGACCGTGACGCGCGTTGATCCAGCGCACGTAGCGCCGGCCGAGCGACTGCATCATGCGTGCGATCTGTCCCGCGGCGGCCGGCGTCGCCAGCAGATGCACGTGGTTGCTCATCAGCACGTAGGCGTGGATGGCGCAGCCGTGCTGTCGCGCGGTTTCACGCAGATCCTGCAGGTAGCCCAGGCGATCGGTGTCGTCGAAGAAGCAGGACTGGCGGTCGTTGCCGCGCTGGATGATGTGCTGGGCCACATCGGGCAGGTCGATCCGGGGGCATCGCATGCTCGCATCCTTGCGGTGGCGTGCGAGCGACGATGCCCGTGCGACGGGAGCGACGCCATCGGGGCGTCGCTCGCCGTCATGTGGGGAAATTGCACGCTGACACCGGTTCTGGTGCGGGGGAACTGCACTCTGACCCCGGTTTTTAGTCGTCGAGGAGGGTGTCCTGCCAGAAGGTGACACCGGCCCAGAAGATGTAGTCGCGGTTTTCGCGCTTGTGGAAGCCGTGGCCTTCGTTGCGCGCGAGCACGTGCCAGGCGCGGCCGCCGTTGGCGCGCACGGCGGCGACGATCTGTTCGGCCTCCGATGGCGGCACGCGCGGGTCGTTGCCGCCGGTGGCGACCATCAGCGGCACGCGGATGCGATCGACGTTGCGCAGCGGCGAGATCTCGGCGAGCTTGGCGCGCTGTTCGGCAATGCGTTCATCGCCGTACTCGACCCGCCGCAGGTCCTGGCGATAGGACTGGGTGTTCTCCAGGAACGTCACGAAATCGGAGATCGCCACCGCACAGCTGGCCGCGCGCAGGCGGTCGCTGTAATGCACTGCCGAGGCGTAGCACATGTAACCGCCGTAGGAGAAGCCGTAGACCGCGAAGCGCGTCGAATCCAGCGCCGCGTCCTGCTCGAGCGCATCGAGGAACGCGCCGATGTCGCGCACCGAGTCCTCGCGCTTCCACGGCCCGTTGTCGAGGTCGAGAAACCGCCGCCCATAGCCGGACGAGCCGCGCACGTTGGGCAGGAAGATCGCGATGCCCAGCTCATTGACCAGGTAGTTGTCGGTGCCGAGGAACCCCGGTCGGCTCTGGCCCTCGGGCCCGCCGTGGATGTCGATGATCAACGGCCGCTTGCCGGGGAACTTCGCCGGGTCGGGGCGATACAGGAAGCCCGACATCGCCTCGCCGTCGAAGCTGCGGATCTCGACCCGCTCCGGCGCCCGGTTGCGCGCCAGATCCAGCCCGCCCGCCTCGCTGCGGGTCCAGCGCCTGACCGCGAGCGTGTCGGGATCGACCGAGAACGCATCGCCCGGCACATCGAAGGCCGACAGACTCAGGCCGATCTCACCCCAGGGCGCGATCTGCAGCAGGTGCCCGAAGCTCCAGTGCAGCACGCCGTCGGGCAGACCGTCGACGTTGCGGACTTGTCCGTTCGCCGGATCGAGCACGCGCAGCCGCGACACGCCCGCATCGTTGATTGCATAGACGACGAAGCGCTCATCGTCGGCGACCGCGTAATCGGTCACATCCCATGGCGTTTCCGGGCTCAATGCCGTGAACGCGCCGCTGCGGCGATCGAGCTTGCCCAGACGCACCACGTCCGCATCGCGATTGGACAGCGTCCAGATGTTGCCATCGGCCGCGTAGCGCGCGTCGGCGTAGGACGCGGGCTGCGCCGGATCGGTGAGCGGGGTCATCCGGCCGCTGCGCAGGTCGATCTCGGCGACCACCGCCTGGTTGATCGACAGTCGGTTGATCGCCAGGGCGTTGCGGCCATCGGCGGAGAAGTCGCTGATGTTCCAGCCGCCGCCGGTGACCGTCGCCACCCGGCGATCGGTCGACGGGTCGCGCGGATCGATCACATACAGATCGGCGTCGGTGCCGTTGCGGCGGGTCGACGAATAGCCCACCCAGCGCCCGTCCCGGCTCCAGGCGCCGAACGCGTTGCGGCTCTTGCCGTCGGTGAGCAGCGTCAGCCGGCCTTCGTCGAGCCGGTAGAGCTGGAAGAACTCGTCGCCGCCGACGTCCTTCTGCACCACCAGTGCCGGCGCGCCGGCCGGTGCATGGGTGGCGAACGGGGTCGGCTCGGCCTCGAAGCTGATCTGCCGGCGTGCGCCGTCGGGCTGGGCGACCTCGAACAACTGGTCGGTGCTGCCGAAGCGGGTCTTGATCAGCATCGAGCGATCGGCCCGGTTCCAGCCCAGGAACTGCGCGCTGCGGAACTCCAGGTAGGGGCGTGTACGCGTCGCGGTGTCGTCGGGAATCTCGGGGACGCCGTCGGCCAGGACCGCCGGGGGCACGGCGACGGTCGCGGATGCGACCGTCGCTGCCACCAGCAATGCGAGACCCAAGAGCGCCTGGTGTGCGGTCTTCATGGATGTCATACCTTCGTGTCGGGGAGCGGGACGCTCAGAACTTCAGGCGAACGCCGGCGGTGTAGTAGCGACCCATCACGTCGTAGTACGGCGAGAACGTCGATCCGATCGGCGCCTGCTTGTTGGTGACGTTGTTGATCGCGCCGTACAGCTCCAGCTGTCCGCCCTCGCCCAGCCGCGTGCTCGCACCCAGGTCGTAGTAGACGTAGCTGCCGATCGCGCCGTTGACGATCGCCTGGTTGCGGTCGTACTGCCCGGACGAGATGTAGCGGGCACGGACGTTGGCAGAGAACCGGTCGCTGTTGAACGTCAGGCTGCTGACCGCACGCCAGCGCGGCACACCCAGCCCGAACGCATAGCCCTGCGAGCCGACGTACTCGATGTTGTTGATGCCGTCGTCGGTGGTCAGGCTGTTGATCCAGCTGGCCAGGGTGCGCGTGGTCAGCGTCCCGCCCACACCGAACAGCGTCGTCGGCCGCTTGTAGGCCAGCTCGATGTCCACGCCGTCGGTCTTGTACTGCGACAGGTTGGTGTAGGTGGAGACGATGCGCGTGATGTTGCCGCCGGCATCGCGCTCCACGCGTGCGCACATCGCCGGGTTGCCGGCCGCGCAGCGGTTGAGGATGTCCTGCAGCCCCACCGTGGTGATGACGTCCTGAATCTGGATGTCGAAATAGTCCACCGACAGATCGAGCCCCTCGATCGACTGCGGCGACCAGGTCAGGCCGACGGTGAGCGTGTCCGCGGTCTCGGGGACCAGCGCCGGATTGCCGCCGCCGTTGCTCAGCGCATACACCGTCTGGCCGGTGACCGGGTCGAGCACGTAGCTCCAGCCGGTGGTGCTGGTGGTGAACAGTTCGCTCAGGTTCGCCGAGCGGATGTCGCGCGAGCGGGCGATGCGGCCGCGAAAGCCTGGAAAGAACTCGTTGGTCGCGCCCAGCTTCCAGGACCAGATCGCTCCGGTGGTGGAGTAATCGGACACGCGCGCGGCGGCGTTGACGCCAAAATCGTGCAGCAGGCCGCGATCCTTGGCGATCGGCAGCAGCACCTCGCCGAACAGTTCCTTGACCGTGAAGCTGCCCTGCATCGGATTGAAGCTGAAGGAGCGGAACGCCTTGGCCGCATCGAGTGCACCCACGCGCTGATCGATCGACTCGCGCCGCGCTTCCACGCCCACCGCCACCGAGGCGGCGCCGGCCGGCATCTGGAACGGCTCGCCGCGCAGGCTCGCGCCGAAGGTGTCGAGCTTGGTCGTCGAGCGCTGGCTGGGCGTACCGGTCACGTAGTCGGCCGCGGCCTGCGACGGCGCGCCTTCGCCGAACACGTTGATCGGCACGCAGGCGACGCTGGGATCGGCGAGCGTGACCCGGCACACCGGCGCGCCGGTCGCCGGGTCGATGACCGAGTCGATCGCGTTCGCCCACGCCTGCCGCAACACGAAGCCGGGCGTGTCGAAGTTCTGCTCCGCCTCGCCGTGCGAGTAATAGGTGCTCCAGCGCCAGTCGCCGGCGTAGCCGTCGAAGGCCAGCGTGGCCTGGGTGGTGCGGCGCTCGAAGTCGATCCGCGGATAGTTGATGTCGTTGTTGAACCGGCCCAGCGTCAGCGTGCTGGCGCCGGCGGCGATCATTTCCTCGCGCACCGTGCCCGGCAGGAATGCGTTGTCCAGCCCGATCGACAGGTTGCCGCGGTTGTGGTCGCCGAACCAGATGTAGTGGTTGTACATGCGCGAGTGGTGCACGTCGGCGCTCATCCGGACCGTGTCGGTGAAGTCGTAGCGCACGCTGGCCAGCGTCGAGTAGCGCTTCTGCGGCGCGCTCAGCGGGCTGTAGTCGTCGTTCGACGGGCCTTCGCCGCCGCTCATCAGCGCACCGACCACCTTGCCGTAATCGAAGGGCCGCAAGGAACCGTCGGGGTTGAACGCCTGACCGGTCAGCGAAAACCCGCTGACCGCCTTGCCGTTCGCGTCGCGCGCGCCGACGATCAGCCCACCGATCGCGGCATCGGCGAAGCCGACATCGGGCATCAGCGTCGGCTGGCCATCGATCCGCAACGTCGACCAGCGGCCGGCCCGGGGGCGGGCACTGCGCGGCACGATGCCATCGTTGTCGAGGAACTCGCCGCCGACCAGCAGGTGGCCGCGATCGTCCGCGAAGCGCGTGCCCCAGGCGCCCTCGAAACGCTTTTCGTCGCCGTCCGAATAGGTCGAACGCCCGGCCTGCGCGCCGAACTTCACCCCCTCGAAGTCGTGATCCAGGGTGATGTTGACCACGCCCCCGACCGCGCCCGAGCCCCAGGCCGCCGACGCACCGCCGGTCACCACGTCCACGTATTTCACCAGCACCGACGGCACGGTGTTGAGGTCGTTATCGCCCGAGACGCGACGTCCGTCGAGCAGCACCAGGGTCCGGCTGATGCCCAGGCCGCGCAGGTCGACCGGGGCGTTGCCGGCGCCGGTGTTGGAGCCGGTGGTCTGCGGCGAACTGGTCGCACGGAACTGCGGCAGGTCATTGAGCGCGGCACCGATGTTGGTGCGCATGTCCAGGTTCAGCTCCTCGGCGCTGATCGGCAGGATCGGCGTCGGCGAGACGAAATCAGGCCGGTCGATGCGCGAGGCCGAGACCCGGACGGTGTCCAGGCTGACCGCATCGCCCGACGCCCCCGCGACCGCCGCACGCGCACCGGACGCCGCCGGCGACGCCGCGGCCTGCGGCGCGTTCTCCTCGGCGACGATGATCACGCGGCCATCGCTCTCGCGGTAGGTGAGTCCGGTGCCGGCCAGCAGCAGGTCCAGCGCCTCGCCGAGGCTGTGGCGCCCGGACACCGCCGGTGCGGTGATGCCTCGCACCAGATCCGGGGACACGATGATCTCGCGCTCGGCGCTGAGCGCCAGTTGGTTGAGCGCGGCGCCCAGTGGCTGGCTCTGCACCGCGAACTCGCGCTGCGGCGCTTGCGCCGATACCGGTGCGACGGCGCCGACCATGCAGCCCAGCGCGATCGCCAGCGCCGGCACCAGCGGATGCAACGAATGGCGACGCGCGCCCCCAGCCCTCAAACCCTGTGTCATGAAATCCCCTCGAAGTCGTGATCGGTCCCCGCCGCTCCTTGACGATTGGTCATGACGCCCCTGTCCACGATGCAGACGCACGCCGGTCACAATTCCTCAGCTTGCTCATCACGCGCCGCTCACATAGGGTTCGAAGGGCGACACCCCGTCTTCTCCTCCCCCGACACCGATGACTGCGCCCGCCCCCGGCAAGGCGTCCGAGGCTGCCCTGCGGCACCCGGACGAGCGGAACGTCACCCGTCTGGCCCAGCAGTACCGGCCGGCGTTGCTGCGCTATTTTTCGCGGCACCTGACGAGCACGGAGGACGCCGAGGACCTGACCCAGGACACGCTGGCGCGCCTGAGCCAACAGCCCGCCCCCCGTCTGGCCGGATTGGCGAACGTCGAGGCGTTCGTGATGCGCATCGCCTCCAATCTGCTGCGCGACCGCTTTCGCCGCGACCGCAGCCATCGCAAGTCCGATCATGTGCCGATCGAGGCGGTCGCCGCGGCCTGGCAGAGTGAGGAGCCGTCGTGCGAATGCGTCTACGCAGACAAGGCGCGTCTGCAACGGTTTCTGCAGGCGCTCGATGCGTTGCCGCCGCGCTGCCGCGAGGTCTTCTTGCTGCAGCGATATGATGGGCTGACCTACAGCGCCGTCGCCAAGCGGCTCGGCATCAGCGTGAGCGCGGTGGAGAAACACATGATGCGGGCCCTGATGCACCTGGATGCGACCCTGGACGAGGCATGAAGCCTGAGCTCGAGCTGATCGAAGGCGGCGATCCGATCCGGCGCCGCGCAGCCGCGTGGTTTGCGCGCCTGCGCGCCGACGACGTGCACGGCACCGACCTGCGCGCCTGGCAGGCGTGGATCGACGCCGACCCGCGCCATCGCGCCGCCTACGAGCGGCTGGAGCAGTTGTGGACCGGGCTGGGCACGCACGCGCCGCATCCCGAGATCGCACGCCGCCTGGACGCCGTCGCGGCGCCCCAGCGGGCGCCCCGCCCGCGCGCCCGCCGTCGCTGGCCGGTCGCCGCAGGTCTGGCCGCCACCCTCGCCCTCGCGCTGCTCGGCGCCTGGCAGCTGCTGGTGCCGGCCGCGCCGACCGAGCGTGTCTACGCCACCGGTGTGGGCGAGCGCCGCGAGCTGACGCTCGAGGACGGCACCCGCATCAGCCTGGACACCGACAGCCGGTTGCACGTCGCCTTCGGGCCGCGCGCACGCACGGTGGTCCTCGACCGCGGCCGCGCGTTCTTCCGCGTCGCCCGCGAGCGCCGGCCACTGACGGTGCACACCACGCACGGCGGCCTGCGCGTGGTCGGCACCGAGTTCGAGTTGAATCGCCGCGCCGATACGCTGGACGTCGCCCTGATCCAAGGCGAGGTCGTGCTGCTGCCGCTCGATGGCGGCAGCAACGGCCGGCCTGCCCCGTTGCTGGGCCTGGTCGCCGGCCAGACCGCGCGGCTCAGCCGCGATCTCGACACGCCGCAGATCGGCACCTTGCGCAAGCTCGCCGCGCCGGCCTGGCTGTCGGGCCGGCTGGTGTTCGAGGACGCGACGCTGGCCGAGGTCGTGGCCGAGTTCAACCGCTACAGCCACGAGCGGATCGTCATCGAGGACGCGTCGCTGACAGAGCTGCGCGTGACCGGTGTGTTCCGCAGCGATGCGCCGTTGGCCTTCGTCGGGGCGCTGTGCGAGGCCTATCCGATCGTGGCCGACGCCAGCACGCCCGGCCGCCTGCAACTGCGCCGCGACCCGGCCCAGCGGGCGACCGGCGATGCCGGGCGCCGCGACGTCGGCCGGCGCTGACGGCCGCGTCGCGACATCCGGCATCGGCCAGTGCGGTCAGGCCGGCACGGCGGGGGCCGCCTCGGTCCGGCCGCGATCGGCATGCGCACGCAGCGTGCGCGCCGCCGCGACCAGCGCTGACAGCGCCGCGCGTGTTTCCGGCCAACCGCGCGTCTTGAGCCCGCAATCGGGATTGACCCACAGCTGGGCGACCGGAATCGACTCGGCCGCCCGGCGCAGCAACGCGGTCATCTCCTCGACATCGGGCACGCGCGGAGAATGGATGTCGTAGACGCCCGGGCCGATGCCGTTGGGATAGCGGAACCGCACGAAGGCCTCGAGCAATTCCATGCGCGAGCGTGAGGTCTCGATAGAGATCACGTCGGCGTCCATCGCCGCGACCGCCTCGATGATGTCGTTGAACTCCGAGTAGCACATGTGGGTGTGGATCTGGGTGGTGTCGGCCACGCCCGAGGCGCTGATGCGGAAGCTCTCGACCGCCCAGTCCAGATACGCCGCCCAATCGGCGCGCCGCAGCGGCAGGCCCTCGCGCAGCGCCGGTTCGTCGATCTGGATCACGCCGATGCCGGCCGCCTCCAGGTCGGTCACCTCGTCGCGCAAGGCCAGTGCGATCTGCCGGCAGGTATCGGCACGCGACTGGTCGTCGCGCACGAACGACCATTGCAGCACTGTCACCGGGCCGGTCAGCATGCCCTTCATCGGCCGCGGGGTCAGCGACTGCGCGTAGCGCGACCAGCGCACGGTCATCGGCGCGGGGCGGGCGACATCGCCGTAGATCACCGGCGGCTTCACGCAGCGCGAGCCGTAGCTCTGCACCCAACCGTTCTTGGTGAACGCGAAGCCATCGAGCTGCTCGCCGAAGTACTCGACCATGTCGTTGCGCTCGAACTCGCCGTGCACCAGCACATCCAGCCCGAGGTCTTCCTGCACGCGCACGCACTGCGCGATCTGGTCGGCGATGAACGCATCGTAGTCGGCCTGGCTCAGCTTGCCGGACTTGTGCGCTGCACGCGCCTCCCGGACCTCGAGCGTCTGCGGGAACGAGCCGATCGTGGTCGTGGGCCACAGCGGCAGCGGGCGCAGCGCATCCTGCGCGGCCCGACGCGCGGCATAGGGCGTCGCGCGACGCGACGCGGACGCGTCGAGTGCAGCCACCCGCGCGGCGACCGCCGGCCGCTGCACGCGGGGCGAGGCGCGCCGCGCGGCGATCGCATCGCGCGCCTTGGCCAGCGCCGGCTCGGCGGCATCGGGATCGGCCAGCGCCTCGGCCAGCAGGCGCAGTTCATCGAGTTTCTGCCGGGCGAAGGCCAGCCAGCCACGCAGTTCGTCATCCAGCGCGGTCTCGCCCGCCAGGTCCACCGGCACATGCAGCAGCGAGCACGACGGCGCCAGCCAGACCGCATCGCCGCCGCGCGCATCGATCGCGTAGCGCGCCAGCACCAGCGCATCGTCCAGCCGCGTGCGCCAGATGTTGCGGCCGTCGACGAGCCCCAACGACAACGTGCGCCCGGCCGGCAGCGCGCCGAGCACCGCATCGAGTTGTTCGCGCCCGCGCACCAGATCGACATGCAGGCCGTCGACCGGCAAGGACGCGGCCAACGGCAGGTTGTCGTCCAGCGCGCCGAAGTAGGTCGCCAGCAGCAGCTTCGGCCGCGCGCCCTGCGCCAGCGTGGCGTAGGCCCGATCAAAGGCCGCGCGCACCGCGGGGTCGAGGTCGAGCACCAGCGCCGGCTCGTCGATCTGCACCCAGGCCGCGCCGGCGGCGTGCAGGCGTGCCAGCAACTCGGCGTACACCGGCAGCAGCGCATCGAGCAGCGCGAAGCGATCGCTGCCGTCGACGGTCTTCGACAGCCACAGCAGCGTGACCGGCCCGAGCAGCACCGGCCGGGTCTCGATCCCCTCGGCCTTGGCTTCCAGGTACTCGCGCACCGGCTTGTCGTCGCGCAGCGCGAAGCGCTGGCCGGCCTGCAGTTCGGGCACCAGGTAGTGGTAATTGGTGTCGAACCACTTGGTCATCTCCAGCGCATGCAGGTCGATGCCGTCCTGCTGATGACCACGCGCCAGCGCGAAGTAACCGGCCAGCGGATCGGCATCGGCCAGCGCGCGGTAGCGCTCGGGGATCGCGTCGAAGCCGAAGGCGGCGTCGAGCACCTGGTCGTAGAGCGAGAAGTCGTTGCTCGGCGGCGTGGCGACGCCGGCCTCGCGCTGCAGGCGCCAATGGCGCAGGCGCAGGTCCCGCGCCACTGCCTGTAACTGCGCGGCGTCGGCCTCGCCGCGCCAGTGACGTTCGACGGCGCGCTTGAGCTCGCGTTTGCGGCCGATGCGGGGAAAGCCGAGATTGGTGATGCCGGTCATGGTGGATGCGTCCTCAATGCGTGGGATTGAGGAACGAAGGGTCCGCATGGCGTGCACCGCGCCTGCGCGCGCCCGCCTGCCACACGGCCGACCTTCGCCCCCTCGGGCGAACCGGAGCCTGCGTGCGGACGTGCGGGACCGGCCGCGACGTGCGCGGCGCGATGCCCGTGCACCTCCCCGCGGAGGCCCCAGGTCGTACGTGCGCGCCTGTCGGTGCGCACGGCCGAGGCAGGTCTTCGGGCTCATGGACGGGCCACCTGCGAGATGGCGGGCCTACTGCCCGTCGCTTCCCGGCCCGAACGGGCGCCAGTGCATTGACGGGGGTCGTTTCCAGTTACCGCTGCGGGGCAGCGCCGGAATTGCCGCCATGCGGCGCACCGGCTTCCCTTTTAATCATCGCTTCATTCGCATGAAGAGATGAACCTTGGCGGCGACACGGTAGCCCCGGGCGAACGGGCGGTCAAGCGGGCATCGCCGCGGCGGCCGTCTCCCGCGCATCGGCCTGGTCGGCAAGGCGATCGACCAGCGCATCGACCGCGGCCTCGGCACGCGCGATCGAGGCCGCGAGCCGGGCATCGGCGAACTCGTCGTACTCCACTGCGACCCGATCGACGTCGGTGATGCCCATGTAGCGCAGCGGCGTCATCACGCCCTGCTCGACCAGGTTGTCGCCGGCGTTGCGACCGCCGGGGTCGTAGTCGTGATCGCCGCGCGCACCCAGCAGCACGGCGCGGCGGCCCTGATCGGCCAGCATCGGCCAGTACGGCGCACCGGTGCGCGCGCGATCGAAACCGAAGGTGCGCCCCACGCGCACGATGTTGTCGATCCAGGCCTTGACCGGCGCGGGCATGCCGAAGTTGTACATCGGCACCCCCATCACCACGAGCGGGCTGCCGAGCAGCTCATCGATCAGCGCATCGCTCTCGGACAGCCGCTCGATCATCCACGGCGTGCGCTGCGCCGGCGGCGTGAACGCAGCATGGATCCAGCGGCCGTCGACATGGGTCGGCGGCGTCAGGGCGAGATCGCGATAGACGATGCGATCGCCGGGGCGCCGCTGTTGCCAGCGCGCGACGAAACGGGCGCCGAGCCGGCGGGTATGGGAGCCGTGCGGGACCTCGCCCGAACAACCGGGACGGGCACTGCCGTCGAGATGGAGCAAGCTGAGCATGATTCACCTGGCGAAGCTGGGAGAGAATGCGCACTGCGGCGCTCCGGCATGATTGGCGCCGGCCCAGAGCCCGACAAACGATGTTTTCTTGTCCGATGGATGAATTGCGCTCATGCACGATCGCCCCGCCCGCCTGCCACCGCTGAGCGCACTGCGCGCGTTCGAGGCCGCCGCCCGACGCCAGAGCTTCAAGGCCGCAGCCGAAGAACTGTCGCTCACGCCCACCGCGGTCAGCCACCGCATCCGCCAGCTCGAGGACTGGCTGGGCCTGCGGCTGTTCGCACGCCAAGTACGCCAGGTGCGGCTGACCGAGGCTGGGCAACGCCTGTACCCGAGCGTGCGCGGCGGCTTCGATGGCATCGCCACCGCCGTCGCCGACCTGCAACGGCAGACGCGCCGCCCCGCGGTCACGCTGAGCACGACCCGGGGCTTCGCCGCCCGCTGGCTGTTGCCACGCCTGCCGGCGCTCGCTGCGGCCGCGCCCGAAGTCGATCTGCACCTGCACGCGGCCGACGACCCGGTCCGGCTGGCCGCCGGCGGCACGGAGCTGGCGATCCGCTACGGCCCCGCACCGGCTCCGCAGGTCGAAACCTGGCCGCTGCTGCCTGGACGTTTCATTCCGGTCTGCGCCCCCGGCCTGGCGCTGGCCGGCCCGACGGCGCTGGCGACCGTGCCGCGGCTGCGCTACGCCTGGCGACTGCAGGACGCCCACACCCCCGACTGGCCGCGCTGGTGCCGAACGGCCGGCCTGCCGGACACGCACGGCGGCGAACTCGGCTTCTCCGACGAAGCGCATGCCATCCAGGCCGCGATCGCCGGCCAAGGCATCGCACTGGCGAGCGTCGCCCTGGTGGCCGACGCACTGGAAGACGGCGTGCTGCGGGTCCCGTTCGGCCCCGCGCTCGACGGCCACGACTTCCGCCTGCTGGCCGCGCCCGGTACCACGCGCACACCGGCCGTCGCCGCCGTCGCCGCCTGGCTGCGCGCCGAAGCCGACGCGTTCCTGGACCGGCACGCCGCGCGCTTCGCAGCGGTCGCGTAAACCCGGCCGCGCGCGTCAGTCGACCCCAGGATGGCGCACGCGCCACGCGGCCAGCCGGGCGCGGTAGTCGGCCATCGCATCGGCGTGCAGGTCGTAGACGCAGATCGGGCAGCCGCTGTCGCAGCAGTCGCTCGGCAGCGGGGCCTCGGGCGGTTCGGGCCGCGGATCGGGGTCTGGGACAGGTGTCGTACTCATCGCGCGGCCATTGTCGCGCAGCTCGCCGGCCTCAGCGATCGTCGGCGGCCGGCAGCGGCGACAGGCGCAACGCGGCGGTCTGCGCGTCGCAGCCCTCGGGCCGGGCGCCGCGCGCACGTTGGGCGGCGACCTCGTCGCGCGCCGCCGCCAGGTCGGCCAGGAACGCCGGTTCGGCCTGCAGCCGCGCGAAGGTCGCGGCGCCGACCACCTGCCCCTGCACGATGTCGCTGTACCAGTGCACGTTGCAGACCAGTCGGCTCTCGCCGAAGCTGCGTCCGCGTTGCAGCAGCGGATCGGCGCGATCGGGGGCGACGGCGGTCAGCGCCAGCGCCCAGGTCCAGCCGATCGCGGTGTGGCCCGACGGGTACGAGCCGCTGTCGCGCAGCTGCGCGGCCTCGCCTGGCGTACACACCGGCGCGCCGTTGGCCAGGAACGGCCGGCGGCGCTGCCAGTGCAGCTTGGCGGCGCGGCCGTCGATCGCGGCGTCGGCGAGGCTGCGTCGCAGCAACCGCACCAGATGCGGGGTATGGGTCGTGTCGATCGGCACGCCGAGCGCGCAGGCGTAGAGGTCGGCCGCCTGGGGGAAATCGAGGTCGGCGTCGATCGCCGCCTGCCGCCAGCGCGGGGTCTCGCGCAGGGCCAGCGCACGCGCCGCGATGGCCTCATCGAGGGCCCGCGCGACCGAATCGGGCGCCGGCGGCGCGGGCAGCAATGCGCGGCTGTCGAAGCCGGGCGCATCGAGGTAGCCGATGCTCACCCCGGGGCGATGCTCGGGCACGACCACCGGCGCGGCCGCCGTGGACTGCGGGCCGCCGGCACAGCCGGCGACCAACAGCGCCGCCAGCACGCCCACGGCGCGCCGGACGCGCATCTCAGCCGGCCTGCAGCCGCTGGGCGATCGTCTGGCGCAGCGCAGCGAGATCCTTGGCGAACGCGGCGATACCGTCGCGCAGCTTCTCGTCGGCCATCGGATCGGCCTTGAGATCACGCGCGAAGCGTTCGGCGTCGACCGGCGGGTCGATCCGGCCATCGCCTTTGCCCGGCGTCAGCGCGCGCGCCAGCGGGCCGTGCTGGGCATCCAGCGCTTCGAGCAGGTCGGGCGAGATCGTCAGCCGGTCGCAGCCGGCCAGCGCTTCGATCTGCGCGGTCGAGCGGAACGAGGCGCCCATGACCACCGTCGGCGAGCCGCGACGCTTGAACTCAGCATAGACATCGCGCACGAAACGCACGCCCGGATCGTCGTCGATCGTCGCCGGCACCTCGCCGCGCGCGACGTGCCAGTCGAGGATCCGGCCGACGAACGGCGAGATCAGGAACACGCCGGCCTCGGCGCAGGCGATCGCCTGGCTGCGGTTGAAGATCAGCGTGAGGTTGCAGTCGATATCCTCGCGCTGCAGCTGCTGCGCGGCGCGGATGCCTTCCCAGGTCGCGGCGATCTTGATCAGCACGCGATCGCGGCCGACACCGGCATCCTCGTACATGTCGATGAACTGGCGCGCCTTGGCGAGCGTGGCCTCGGTGTCGTGCGACAGGTCGGCATCGACCTCAGTCGACACCCGGCCCGGCACCAGGCCGGCAAGCTTGCGGCCGACGCCGATCGTCAGGCGGTCGACGACCTGGCGGACCACGGCATCGGCATCGCCGTCGAGCCCGCGCGCGCGCTCGAGCTCATGCTCGATCAGCTCGGCGTAGATCGGCAGGTCCAGCGCCTTGCGCACCAGCGTCGGGTTGGTCGTGCAGTCGACCGGCTTGAGCCGCGCGATCGCGTCGGCATCGCCGGTATCGGCGACGACGACGGACATCGTGCGCAGTTGGTCGAGCTTGGATGCGGCAGCGGACATGAACACCTCGGGTTGGGACGTGGACCGCCGCTCAGGCGGAATCGCCATTGTCGCGTCCCACGGCGCCCAGGGCCACCCTGACCGCCTCGGAATGCTGGCCCAGCGTGGGCGCGGCGAACGGGGCAGGCCCCGGCGTGCGGCCGAAGCGGATCGTCTGGGCGACGCCGCGGTAGCTGCCCAGGGTCGGATGCGCGATCGTGCTGACGATGCCCTCGGCCAGCACCTGCGGATGTTCGAACATGTCCTCGACCGCACGCGCGGCCGCGCACGGCACGGCATCGCCGAAATGCGCCTCCCAGTCCAGCGCATCGCGCGCGGCCAGCGCCGCGTGCAACTGCGGCAGGATGTCGTCCGCATGCTCGGCACGCTTGCGCACAGTGTCGTAGCGCGGATCAGCGGCCAGTGCCTCGAGCCCGGTCAGCGCGCACAGCGCCTGCCAGAACCGCGGTGTATTGGCCGAGATGTAGAGCCAGCCCGCACGCGTGGGATGCAGCCCGGTCACCCCGCCCGAGCGCATGTCGCGGCCGATGTCGAGCGCTTCGCCCTCGGCCCAGACCATGCGTGCGGACTGCATCGCCAGCGCGCTGCGCAGCAGCGAGACGCCGACGAACTGGCCTTCACCGCTGCGCTCGCGCTCGTACAGCGCCGACGACACCCCGGCCGCCAACAGCGCGGCCGCGTAGTAGTCCACCACCGAGCCGTAGACCAGCTCCGGCGGCCCGCGGCGCTTGCCCTGCAGGGTGCAGATACCGGTCATCGTCTGCAGCACCTGGTCGTAACCGGCCTTGTCCTTCAACGGGCCGGTCTCCCCGTAGCCGGTGACCGCGCAGTAGATCAGCCGCGGGTTCATCGCCGACAGTGTCGGGAAATCGATCGCCAACCGCTCCGGCACGCCGGGCCGGAAGTTGTGCACCAGCACGTCGGCCTCGCGCACCAGCCGGTAGAGCACCGCGCGGTCGTCGTCGGCCTTGAGGTTGAGGGTGACGCCGCGCTTGCTGCGGTTGATGCCCAGGAACGCCCGGCTCTCGGCGGCCAGCGTGGAGGGGTAGTTGCGCAGGTTGTCGCCATCCGGCGGCTCGACCTTGATCACGTCCGCGCCCTGGTCGGCCAGCAGCGCGCAGCCGTAGGGGCCGGCGATGTAGGCACTCAGATCGAGCACGCGAACGCCGCTCAACGGGCCGGGCGCGCCAGCGCGACCATGGGCGAAAGGGGAATCCGTCATCTCGTCCGATATCCATTCAACGCGACAGCGCAGGTCCGGGGCAGTCTGCGCGACGCATGCGCCGCGAGCCATGCGCCCGGCCTATGTTCTCCCGCCACAGAAACTTGTTTGCGCATCGCACGCATCGTTCAGAGCGCACCGCAATCGCCAGCGTCGGCACCGTCGTGCGACGGCGCCAGCCCGAGCCAAGTGGTGCGCCAGATGCGGTCACGGCGCTCGCCGATGCTGTAGTAGGGTGCGAAATCGATCGGCGCACGCTCGGCCAGATGCAGTCGCAGGCCCACCGCCTCGCCATCGCCCGCAGGCGACAGTTCCTCGATCCGGATCTGTGCATCGTCATCGGGCAGGCGCACGGTCTCGGCGGTGCGATAGCCGTCGATCAGCCCGGTCGCATAGACCAACGGCCCACGGCCGAAGGCGATGTAGTCCTGGCGCAGCACCTGCTGGCGCACCGGCGAGCCGTCGGGCGCGCGCGATTCCTGCACGTTGCGGTAGACGCGGCGATGCACCCGCGGGCGCAGCGGCAGGGTCAGCGCGACACTGTCGCCGCTGGCCCAGGTGCGTTCGATGCGCACGTAGTCGCCGGCAACCAGCGGTTCGGGCCACGACTCACCGGCAACGGTGAGGGTCGCACCCTGCGCCCAGGCGGGAATGCGCACGCGCAGCGCGAAATGCGCCGGCTGCGCCAGGCGCAGTTGCAGGCCGATGTCGCCTTCGAACGGATAGCGCGTGTCCTGCACGACGGTCACCTCGCCCGCCCCAGGCAGCGTACACGTCGCCTCGCCCGGCCCGAGCAGATTGACGACGAGGCCCTCGGCATCGGTCGCGTACGCCACTGCCGGCAATTCCTCGATCGCCATCGCGCCGCTGGACTTGCAGCAGCGCCAGTAGTTGGTATGGATGCGGCGGCCGTTGGCGTAGGAGTAGTAGCACCAGCCCTCGCCGTCGGGCGCCTGCGCGCCGAGCAGGTCGTTGTAGGCGGTGCGCTCGATCTCCTCGGCATAGCGCGCCTGCCCGGTGATCGCCAGCAGTTCGCGGTTGAGCTGCAGCCAGGCCAGGATCGAGCAGGTCTCGACGTACGCCTGCGGGTCGAACACGAACGCAGGATTGAACACCTCGCGCGAGCGGTGGCCGATGCCACCGAACGGGCCGCCGCCCAGGCTCAGGTGGTGGTCGCGGATCGCCTGCCACTGCGCATCGAGCGCCTGGCGATGGCGCGGATCGCCGCTCGCACGCGCCAGCTTCGCCAGCCCGACCAGGTTCCAGCACAGCTGGTAGGCCTTGCCGGTGGCGATCTCCGATGGATCGGCGCCGGCCAGCGCACGCTCGAGCAACGCCAGCCGCGGGTTGGCATCGGCCTGGGCGAGGATGCGCCGGGCCAGTTCGAGGAACCGCGCGTCGCCGGTCGCGGCGTGCAGGTCCATGGCCGGATCGAGCAGCACCGTCGCCGACATGCCGTGGTGGTTGCCGACCGTGGTGATGTCCAGCCCTTCGATGCAGAACGTGCGCCAGCACAGCAGGCCGATCCGGCGCGCGGTCTCCAGCGCACCCGACTGCGGGAACCGTCGGTGTACCTCGAGCAAGCCCAGCAGCAAGTAGGCGTGGGTCCACACGTCCCAGGTGCGCAGTGCCGGCTCGCCGTTCCAGCTCTCGGGCTTGGGCGGCTGCGGCACCATGAAGCGCCGGTGCGGCGCGTAGGTGCCGAGATACCCATCGTCTTCCTGCACCTGGGCCAGGTACGCGGCGACGGCGCGCACGCTCGCCTCGAGCGCGGCGTCGCCGCTGCGCGCGGCGGCCTTGGCCGCGGCCGCCAGCCACTTGCCGGCGTGCTCGCCGTACCAGTCGCCCTCTTCGTTGCCGGCGCGATGCGCCGGATCGAAGATCGCGATCGCCGGGCTGTCGGGCCCGGTGACGAAATGCGACAGCCGACCGCGGCGATTGGCGTCCAGCGCCGCGCCCAGCAGCCCGCGCAAACGCACCTGGGCGGGCGCGGGCGGACGCTGCGCGTCGCCAGCGGCGATGTCCAGCGCCTCAGCCATGGGGGCGCTCCGCATCGACCACGCAACGGAAGCCCACCGTGCCCGAGCGGTCCTTGCCCGGCGCCATCAGCAGGTACTTGCCGTGCTGGTCGAGCCGGTAGGCCTGCGGGAAGTACCAGTGCGAGGTCTGCGGCTGGTAGCTGCTGCCGCCGCGCAGGATCGCCGCACGCGTGTGGGTGTCGATGTACTCATCGGTCCATTGCCAGACGTGGCCGATCAGGTCCTCGACCCCGAACGGCGAGGCGCCCTGCGGATGCGCACCGACGTCGGCCGGCGGCAACAGGCGGCGACCGCGGTTGACCCGCGGCACGCAGGTGTCGTGCCAGGTGTCGCCCCAGGGATAGCGACGGCCGTCGTGGCCCTGGGCGGCGTACTGCCATTCCCATTCGCGCGGCAGGCGCTTGCCGGCCCACTGCGCGTACGCGCGTGCGTCCTCCAGCGACACCCAAGTCACCGGCTTGTGCGCCCACCCCGGGCGCGGTGCGCCGTCGACCCAGTGCCGCAGGAAATTATGCGCATCGCGCGGCGCGTAACCGCTGTCGGCCAGGAACCGCGCGAACTGCGCGTTGGTCACCGGATGGCGGTCGATGTGGAACGTGGCCAGCGTCATGCGGCGGCGATGGTGCCGGCGCGGGCACGCTTCCCACGGGTACTGCACGTCCAGGCCTGACCAGTCGAAGCCCTCGATCTCGACGCCGCCGACACGGAACAGGAACTCGCCACCGGGGATCGTCACCATGCCCTCGGGCGCGGCGGCCTGCGGCGCGGTCGGCGCCACGTCGACGATCGCCTGCGGCAACGCCTGCCAGGTGGCCGAGTGCGCGCCGATCGGCGTGCGCGCCTGCGCGGCGAGCATGGCCAGAATCGCGTCGAGGCCGTCGCTGTCGGCGCCCGGTGCCAGCGCCAGCAGCGCGCCGAAACCACGCCCTTCGAGCGGCAGCTCGATCACCGCCTCACCGTCGATGAGGCGCGGGGCGATCGGCTGTCCGCGCCACAGGTCGTAGTAGCGGGTGCCGTCGATGTGCGGCAGCGCGAGCTGCTCGCCGTCGATCGGGTACTCATGGCGGTTGATCAGCGTCCACAGCGTGCGGTCTGTGCCGGGGAAGCGGCTGGCGAACACGCCGCGTTGCAGGCAGGGCTGGTACGGCGCCCAGTCCAGGCTCACCACCAGTTCGGGGAACGCACGGTAGATCGTCGCAATGCGCCGCAGCACTTCGGCATTGCGCGGGGTGAACTGGTTCCAGATGCCCCAGATGTTCTCCCAGGCGTTGTAGCCGATGCCGTTGAAGAAGCAGTACTGCAGGTCGTGCGTGCGGTCGCGGCCCCAGCGGTTCTCGTAGTTGACCATGTGCCGCGGCTCGAGCCACTTCCATTTCGACACCGGCGGCACCGGACCGTCGGGGGCCTTCTTGCCCCAACTCTGCACGTTCCAGATCAGCTGTTCTTCGGAGCTGATCGTCGATTCGGGCTGCAACACGACCGGTCGGCCGTGGCGCTCGCAGGCGTCGAGGAACGCGCGCGGCACGCCATTGAAAGTGTCGCCGTTGATGCCATCGGCGCCGACCGCCGCGACGATCTCAGCAAGGCCCTCCCAGTGGCTGGTGCCCGGGTCGCGGGTGCCGTGGTCCCAGGGCTTGGCGGGCAGGAACACCCGCACCCCGCGCGCCTGGAACGCCTGCACCGCGCGCCGCAGGCCGTCGAGCCCGCCGGGCAGGTCGTGCGCCAGGTCGAACTGGTTGCGGTCGTCGATGCCGATGTTGGGATACACGTACCAGATCAGCACCGAATCGATGCCGCCAAAGCGCGCGATCAGATCGTCGAGATAGCGGTCGACCGTGTACTCGGCGCGCTCGGCATCGTAGAAGTAACGGTCCTCGACCATCATCTGCGCGTGCACGAAATTGCGCTGCGCCCACAGCAGTTCGGGCCGGCGGTAGTTGGCGTCGTCGTAGCCGATCCGCACCAGATGCTCGCGGCGCCAGTCGCGCAGTTCGGCCAGCCAGTCGGCGGCGCTTTCGTTGGCGTCGATCATCCAGCCGCCGATGTCGGCGAACGGCCAGCCGGGCGCCTTGCCCGGTGTGGGCAGGTAGCGGCCGGTGGTGACGTGGGAGAACTTGTACTCGCTGCGCAGCGGCGCGGGGCCGTGGTCGGCCTGCTCGGCGTCGTCGAGCGTCTCGTAGGGGGAGGCGGTCATCGGGGGCATCTCGTCATGAAAGGGGGATCAGGGCGCCAGGCCGCAGCGTGCGGCCAGGGCGGCGCGGCCGTGTGCATCGCCGTTGCCGGCCAGCAGTGCCTGGACCTGCGCACGGGCCGGCACGCTCGCCTGCGCGCCGAGCGCGCTGCAGGCCAGCGCCGAGGCGGCGGCCGCGTCGCGCAGCGCGGCCGGCAAGGTGTCGCCACGGGCGAGCGCGGCGACCAGCGCGCCGCAGAAGGTGTCGCCGGCGCCGGTGGTGTCCACCGCCTCGACCGGAAACGCCGGCTGCAGATGCAACGCGTCGCCTTCGCGCGCCAGGCAACCGGCCGCGCCCAGGGTCACCACTGCGCACGGCACCGGCAGGCGCGCGAGCGCGGCGGCGAGGTCGCCGTCGTCTCCGACCAGCATCGCCAGTTCGCCCTCGTTGACCACCAGCACGTCGACCAGGCGAAGCAAGGCCTCGGGCAGCGCTTGCGCCGGCGCGGCGTTGAGCACCACGCGCACACCGGCCGCCTGGGCGCGCGCCGCGTACGCGGCCACGCTGTCGAGCGGCGTCTCGAGCTGCAGCAGCAGATGGCCCACACCGTCGAGCGCGGGCAGGTCGCCGGGGGCGAGCGCGGCGTTCGCGCCCGGCGCGACGGTGATCGCGTTCTCGGCGCCATCGGCCAGGCAGATGAACGCCACGCCGGTCGGCAGCGCGACCTGGCGGCGGATGTCCAGCGACACGCCGGCCGCGCGCAGCGAATCCTCCAGCGGGCGGGCATGCGCATCGTCGCCGAGCGCCAGTAGCATCCGGGTCGGCGCGCCGCCCGCGCGCGCGGCCGCGACCGCCTGGTTGGCGCCCTTGCCGCCCGGGAAGGTGCCAAAATCGCGGCCGAGCACGGTCTCGCCGGGCGCCGGAATGTGCGCAGCGCGCACGACGAAATCGAGGTTGGCCGAACCGGCGACGAGGACCGCAGCGGCGGCCGGCGACTCACTCATATCAAAGCCCTTGCTGGACGAGGTTGTAGAACGGGATCGCCAGTCGCGGCAGGTCGCCTGGGACCTCGCGCGGCAGGTGCTGGGCGAGCAGGATCGCGATCGCATGCTGCGCCGGGTCGATGACGAAGTGCGTCGAGGCCGCGCCCGACCAGCCGACCTGGCCCGGCGCACCGAGACGCCCACGCGCGGCCGGGTCGAGTTGCACCGCCAGGCCCAGGCCGAAGCCTTCGGCCGGGCTGAACTGCGTATGCGGCTGCGCCAGGTGGCCGAGCTGGTTGCGCAGCATCGCCGCGACCGTCGCTTCGCGCAGATAGCGACGGCCGTCGAGCGCGCCACCGCCCAGCAGCATGCGGCACAGCCGCAGGTAATCGGCCGCGGTCGAGTACAGCCCGCCGGCGCCACTGGTGTAGGGATTGAGCGGCGCGCCGGGATTCGTCGCGCTGGGGCCGTCGGCCAGGCGCAGGCGGCCGTCGTCGCCCATCGTGGTGATGTCGACCACGCGCGCGCGCGCATCGGCCGGCACCGCGAACCCGGTGTCGGGCATGCCCAGCGGCTCGAAGATGCGCGTCCGCAAGAACGTATCCAGCGATTGCCCCGACACCACCTCGACCAGCCGCGCCAGCACCTCGGTCGCCGCGCCGTCGTAGGCGAACGTCGTGCCCGGATCGTGCTGCAGCGGCAACGCCGCCAGCCGCTGCACGTAACCGGCAAGATCGGGCGCGCCGTGCAGGTCGGCCGCCTCACGCAGTTGCAGCGCCGGACCATCGCCGATCGCGATCCCGCTGGTGTGGGTCAGCAGATGGCGGATGGTCAGCGCGCGCGCTGGCGCACGTCGCGTGCCGTCGGCCGCCAGCACGCGCAGGCCGGCGAACTCGGGCAGGTGCCGGGCGATGTCGTCATCCAGGCCGATCCGGCCCTCGTCGCAGAGCATCAGCACCGCGACCGACACCACCGGCTTGGTCATCGAGTAGATGCGGAAGATCGCATCGGCGCGCATCGGCCTGCGCTGCGCCAGATCCAGATGGCCGGCAACGTGGGTATGCGGCGGCCGGCCGTCCTGCCACACCGTCGCCACCACGCCGACGTAGCCGGCATCGGCCACGGCGGCGTCGAGAAAGCGATCCAGCGGCTGCCAGCGCGCCCCCTGGGGCGCGGCGTCCTCAATGGCCCAGGCCGGCGCGATCGCCGCCAGCAGCGCCAGTGCGGCCACCCAGGCGACGCCGCGTCGCGCGCCGGCGACTGGCCGCCGCCTGGTGTCCTGCTGCACCCGCACGTCCCGCATGACTTGCACCCGCTCGCGTTCGATCAGAACGCAATCGTATGGGTGAGCGACACCATGCGCCCGCGACCGGCCCAGTAGTTCTGCCAACCCGGGACCTGCGACCAGCTGAGGATGTACTGCTTGTCAAACAGGTTCTCGATGCCGAGCGTGAGCTTGCCGTAGCGGCCGGTGTCGTAGTTCACGCCCAGATCGACCAGCGTATAGCCCTTGGTGTTCTCTTCGTAGCTGAAGGCCTTGCCGTCGTACTCGCGCACGTCGCTGCCCGACAGATGGCGATCGAAGAGCTTGGTCGCGCCCAGCGTCAGGTCGGCATCGGGGGCGAAGTTCCAGGTCACCGAGACCGCGAGCTTGTCGGGGTTGGCATCGAGCACGCCCATCGGCTTGTTGAGGCCGCCGGCGCCGTAGCTGCCGTTGGGCGCCTCGGCCCAGAACGCGGTCTTGCCGCGAATCCGCGAATAGATGCCCGAGATCTTCCACTGCGGGTTGAAGCGGTACTCGCCGTTGGCCTCGAAGCCGCGGATGCGCACCGGTGCACGCGCCATCACGAAGTCGTTGCTGACCGGATCGACCGACAGCGTCGAGCCGAACGGCGACTTGGAGTCGTAGTAGGACGCGCCGAACGCCGCCGAGTCGCCGCGCCAGTTGAAGCCGACTTCCTTGTTGGTGACGATGATCGGGTCCAGATCGGCGATGCGATCGACCGACTGGCCCGGCACATTGATGTTGCGCAGCGGGATGCCGATGTTGGCCAGGCCGAAGCCCTCGCCGTAGGACGCGAACATGGACCAGGCATCGGTGATGCGCCAGATCGCACCGAGGTTCTTCATCGTCTCGGTGTATTCCAGCCCGCCGCCCTTCACGAACACGCTGTTGCGATAGGCGGTGGTGGTGTAGCTGTCGACATGCAGCTCACCGTCCTCGCGGCGCAGGCCGCCGCTGAGCGTCACCGGGCCCACGTCCCAGGTCAGCTGCGCGTACGGCGCGACGCTGCTGTACTCCATCGGCGGCACCCACACGCGGTTGGTCAGCGCCAGGCGCTGCGCGGCCTCGTCCTTGACCACGTCGATGCCGGTGCGCAGTTGCAGGCCCGGCACGCCGAACAGGTCGCCGCGGGTCCAGCCGGTACGCAGGCCGCGCTTCTTGGACACGATCTCCGACTGGTCGTAGATACGCTTGCTCTCGTCGAAGCTGGCATCGACCTTCACCAACTGGCGGTCGTCCCCGTCCTCGGGCAGGTAGCGCATGGCCTGGTCGGCCCAGTAGACGTCGGCGGTGAACGTGCCGCCGAACAGATCGCCGTGGCTGTAGTTGAGCGCCGCCTGCTGGAAGTCGTTGAACTCGGTCAGCGAGCCTGCGATCTGGCCGCGCTCGGAGGTATTGGTGCTCGGGATCGGGCAGTCGACCGGGTCGTAGCGGCAGCCTTCGACCTGCTTGTAGTTGCCTTTGCCCTCGATGCGGAAGTCGCTCAGGCTCAGTTGCAGGCGCTGCACGCCGCCCTCGCCGAAGTTGGCGCCCAGCTTGGCGTAGAGGTTGCGCGACTCCGAATCGGCCAGCGAACCACTGGTGTTCATGCCGATGCGGCGGCCATTGCCGTCGTAGGAGATGCCACGGTCGATGTAAGAGGCGCTGAGCAACGCATCAAAGTCGTCGCTCTTGTAGGCGTGGTTGACGCCCAGCTTCCAGCCCGCGCTGTCGCTGCCCGACTGGGTCGAGTAGCGCGAGATCACCGTGGTCTCGTGGCCCTCGACCGTCGGCGCCTTGGAGATGTAGTTGATGATGCCGCCCGCCGCGCCGATGCCCTCGGACGCCGACGGGCCGTTGATGACCTCGATGCGCCCGACCAGGCCCATGTCGGTGAACGTGCCGTTGCGGTTGCCCTCGCGCAGCGGCGAGCCCTGCGGGATGCCGTCGAACAGGCGCAGCGCAATGCGGCCGCGCAGCGTCTCGCCCGAGTTGCTCATCGCCTGCGAGGACTCGGCGTAGCCGGGCACCGTGCGCGCCAGCACCGCGGTCGCGTCCTCGGTCAGCGCCAGCGTGTGGGCGACCTGCTCCTGCGACACCAGGCTGATCGCGCCGGGGATCTTGTCGATCGAGGTGGCCACGCGCGTGCCGGTCACGACCATGCGGTCCAGGTTCACGGCATCGCGGTCGCGGGTGCGCTCGTCGGCGTCGTCGGCCTGCTGCGCCCAGGCGGCGGCAGGCAGCAGCAGGATGCAGGCGATCGCGGCGGAAAGCGGCTTGATCATGTCGAAGTCTCTGAAGGAGTGCGTGGCGGCCGGGCATGCCGGCGGCGGCCTGGAGGCTGTGGAACCGGCGGCGCGATGCGTCCTCCGGTGGCCACAGAGACTAGGCGCCGGCGCAACGCCGATGAATCGCCTGCACGTATGTTCAAAGCGAAGTTTTTATTGCTTACGAGGCAAGCAAATATGTGTTGCGCCGCAACATTTCCTTCACTCCGAGACCGTGCCCTCATCGCGCGTCGGCGCCTGGGACACGGTGCGGCACTGTTCGCGCAGCGCGCCGACCAGCCGGCTGCGCACGCTGGCGGTCGACCACACGATGCCGATGCGCCGGGGCTCGGCCGGTTCGGGCAACGGCAGCCGCGCCAGCCGCAGCCCGGCCGGCCACGGCTGCTGCCAGTCGGGCACCAGCGACACGCCCAGGCCGCGGTCGACCATGACCGCGATCGCGTTGAGCGCATTGAGCTCGAAGCGCTCGCGCGGCACGATGCCGACCCGGCGCAGGTAGTCGTCGGCCTGGCGCCCGCCCCATTGATGGCGGTCGTAGCGGATCAACGGCTCCTCGGCCAGCAGCGCATGCGGATCGCGATGGGCCTGGTGCTGCGGCGCGAGCACGATCAGCGGTTCTTCACGCAGCACCTCCCAGTCGCAGGTCTTGGGCAGCGCGAACGGCGCCTGCAGCACGATTGCCGCGTCCAGGTCGCCGCGCTCGACCTCGGCGTAGAGCTCGGCCGAATAGCCTGGCTTGATGAAGACGTTGATCTGCGGCAGCACGTTGACCATGCGCGCCAGCACATCGGGCAGCATGCCGGCCAGCGCGGTCGGGCAGGCGCCCAGCCGCAGTTCGCCCGACAGCGCGCGGTCGTTGGCGACGCTGCGCAGGTCGGCAACGTCGCGCAGCAGGTCGCGGGCACGCTGCAGGATCCGCGCCCCCGGCTCGGTCACGCAGACCGTGCGCCCGGCGCGGGCGATCAACGGCGCGCCCAGCTCGCGCTCGAGCGTGCGGATCTGCTGGGCGACGGCGGCCGGGGTGATGTTGAGGTAGCGCGCGGCGGCGGCCATCGAACCGCGGTCGACCACGTGCACGAAGGTACTGAGGAACTGGGTGTCCAAGGGCGCGGTCCTGGGGGGCGTCGACGGCGACGCGCCAGCCTACCTGTACCGCCGCCGCGCGCGCCCCTGCCGAAGGGCCTGGACGCGCGCGGACGCCCGCCGGTTCAGGCGTCGGCCTTGCGGGTATGGATGGTCAGCCCCTCGAGCGAGCGCGTCGGCGGGGCGAAGAACAGGCTGGCCACGTAGCCGATCACGATGCACAGCATGATCGAGATGCCGAGATAGAAATACGGGTGCACCAGGTCGAACGACCAGGCCAGCAAGGTCAGCGCGATGCTGCCGCCAATGCCGATCGCGACCCCCGGCGAGTTCGCGCGCCGCGTGAACATGCCCAGCGTGTAGGCGCCGGCGAAGCCGCCACCGAGCAGGCCGGCCAGCTCGATCGACACGTCGAACAGCGAATGGATGTCGTAGCGCGAGAGCACCAGCGCCAGGCCCATGCCGGTCAACCCGACCACCACCGTCATCCATTCGGCGAAACGCACGCTGCCCTTCTCGGTCGGCGCCTTGGCCAGCCGCGAATAGAAATCCACCGACAGCAACGTGGCGACGCTGTTGATGATGCTCGACAGCGTCGACATCGCCGCGGCGAAGATGCCGGCGATGATCAGGCCGGTCACCCCCACCGGCAGTTCGGCGGCGATGAACAGCGGGAAGGTCGCATCGATCGGCAGCAGCGGGTCGAGCCGCTCGGGGTTCTGGCGGTAGTACATCCACAGCGCGGTGCCGATGCTGTAGAACACGAAACCGCCGGGAATCATGATCGCGGCGAACACCCAGATCGAGCGGCCCGCCTCCTTGTCCGAACTGGTCGCCAGCGTGCGCTGCATCAGCACCTGGTCCTTGGGGAAGGTCAGCACGACGTCGAACACGACCAGGAAGATGAAGCCCCAGACCGTCGCCTTGGTCAGGTCGAAGCTGAAGTCCAGCAGCTTGGTCTTGTGTTCGATCGCGACCGCCTCGCGCACCGCGTCCAGGTCGCTGCCCAGCGAGACCAGGATGAAGATGATCGCGAAGACCGCGCCCCCCATCTTCACGAACACCTGCACGAAATCCGTCCACACCACCGCGCGCATGCCGCCCATCGCGGTGTAGATGATCGTGAACACCCCCATGATCATGATGCTCCACACCACCGGGATGCCGGTGATCGTCGCGATCGCCAGCGCCGGCAGGAACAGGATCACGCTCAAGCGGCTGCCGACCTGCATCGCGATCGCCAGCGCGCTGGCCAGCATCCGGATCGCGGGGTGGAAGCGCGTCTCCAGGTACGAGAACACCGACATCAGGTCCAGCCGACGCAGCAACGGCACGATCCATACCGCGACGAACATCAGGCCCAGGACCGCGATGAGGTTGTTGGTCAGGTACTGCCAGTTGGTCTCGTAGGCCTTGGCCGGGATCGCGATGAAGCTGATCGAACTGGTATTGGTCGCGTACAGGCTCACGCCGGCCACCCAGAACGGGATGCTGCGCCCGCCCATGAAGAAGTCCGACTCCGACGCGGTCTGGTCCTTGAGGTAGAAGTAGCCGCCGATGCCGAGCATCGCGACCAGATAGACCACGATCACCACCCAGTCCAGCCAGTGCAGCAGGTGCTTGCCCGAGCGCAACTGCGCCGCGTGCAGGCCCCCGTCCGCCGACGCCCAGACCAGGCCGCTGCGCCAGCCCGCGGCCAGGCGCGCCTCGCCGTCGAGCGTGGTCGGCAACACCGCCCAGGATCCGGTGATGGTGTGGAAGGTCTGCAGCGCCGGCTGCGCGCCCGGCGCCGGCCGCAGCAGGTACAGCACATGCGCCTGGCCGATCGGCTGGGCCGAGCCGTCCACCACCGCGCCGGGCAGCGCGCCGCGGTCCTGCCAGCCCTCGGCTGGCGTCCATTGCCGGATATGGCCGTCGACCGCGGTCAGGTACAGCGCGAACTTCTGCGCCACCAGCGACGACGGCGCGCTGCCATGCGGCCACGGCGCCTGTGCGATCCAGCCGGCACCGGGCGTGGTGCGCGACAGCGCGAAGAACCGCGCCTGGCCGTCGGCGTCCAGGCCGGCGGCGTACAGCACCCCGGCCAGCACCGCCAGGCGGGCATGGGCGAGCGGCTCGGGCAACGGCGGCAACGGCTGCACGACCAATGCGCCTGACACCTGCGCCAGCGTCGCGGCCTCCCGGGCCATGCCGCCATCGCCCAGCAACAGGTGCGCCGCGGCGCCGTCGGGCGTCGACGCCTGCAGCCGCGCCACCGACACCCCGGCCGGCAATGCCATCGCCTGCCAGCGACCGTCCGCGCCCTCGCCGTCATAACGCCACGCGCGGTGGCCCGCGATCGCCAGCGGTCGCTCGCCGAGCGTCAACAACGCCTGCGCGCGCGCGCCTTCGGGCAGCGCCGTCAGCGACGTCGCATCGACCGAGGCCAGGCTCTCGGCCTGCACCGGCAGCACGGCGAACGCGGCCAGCAGCGCCAGCAGCACGGCCAGCAGCCCCGGACGCCGCCCCATGCGGTCAGCGCGCCGCATCGCGTTCCACCTGCGCCAGCACGCGCTCGGCGCGCTTGAGATACGGCGCATCGATCATGCGGCCCTCGACCACGCACACGCCCAAGCCCTGCGCGCGCGCGGCCTGCGCCGCCTCGACGATCCGGTGCGCGTCGGCCTGCGCCCGCGCGTCGACCGAGAACACCGCGTGCGCCAACGGCACCTGTCGCGGGTGGATGCAGCTCTTGCCGATGAATCCCAACTGCTGCGCCATCGTTGCCTCGTGCTCGAACCCGACATCGTCGCGGAAATCGGCATAAGCGCCATCGCAGGCGAATACCCCCGCCTCACCCGCGGCCAGCGCCACCTGCAGCATCACCGCCTGCACGTGCGCGGCCACATCGCGCCGGATGCCCGCCGGCTCGAACAGATCGCCCAACCCCAGTTGCAGCCCAGCCACACGCGGATGCGCGCCGGCGATCTCGGCGGCATTGCGCAGCGCGCGCGGCGTCTCGATGTTCACCAGCAGCGCCGGCGCGCGCCGCGCCGGATCGGCCGGCAACGCCGCTTCCTGCGCCTCGATGCGCGCGACCGCAGCGCACAGCGCCTGGGCCGAGTCGACCTTGGGCAGGTTGATCAGGTCCGGCGCGACCGGCAGCACTGCGGCGAGATCGGCCTCGAAATCGGCGGTGTCGGGCGCGTTGACGCGCACGATCGCCAGCGGCGTCGAGCTCGGACGCACGCGATCGCGCGAGGCATGTTGGCGCAGAAATGCGGCGACCGCGGCGCGGGCCTCGGCCTTGCGCGTCGGCGCCACGGCGTCCTCCAGGTCGAACGACACCGCATCGGCGGGGCCGGACCAGGCCTTCTGGAACAGGTCCGGACGCACGCCCGGCACGAACAGTTTGCTGCGCATCGGCCCTCCCGCAGATTGCCGCCCGAAGTGTGCGCGATGCAGACATGCGGAAAAGTCGCTCACACGATCTTCAGACGATAGTTTTCGTGACGTGTGCGCACACGACCGCGCTGTGGCCTCTCGCCCGCCACGCGCTGCTGCCGCGCTTGCCAGTCCAGCGGCGTCGACCCAAGATGGCGACGCCGCGGCCACGCGCCGCGGCCCCGTTGCTCGTTGTCCCGGACCGCCGCGATCGCACCTTCCGTCCCGCCGACCGCCATGTCCCCAACCCCAGCCGACAGTGCTCGCCCGCTGTGCGTCGCCCTGCTCGAGGACGACGACGTCCTGCGCGAGCGCATCCTGGTCCCCGGCCTGCGCCGGCACGGACTCGATGTGCGGCCGCTGCGCACGGCGGCCGCACTCACCGCACTGCTTGCCCAGGCGCCGGTCGACCTGGTCATCCTCGACATCGGCCTGCCCGACAGCGACGGCTTCACCGTCACCCAGGCGCTGCAGGCCGGGCACCCGCATCTGGGCGTGGTGATCCTGAGCGGACGCGGCGAACCGCCCGACCGGCTACGCGGTCTGAGCGGCGGCGCCGATGCCTACCTGGTCAAGCCGGTCGAGATCGACATCCTCGCCGCCACGGTCTTCAGCCTTGCGCGGCGCCTGGCGCGCGCCCCGCAGAGGGCCGAGGACGGCTGGCAGCTGCAACCCGACGGCTGGTGCCTGTTCGCACCCAATGGCCAGTCGACGGCATTGACCGGTTCCGAGCGCCATGTGCTGCGCGCGCTATGGGCACAACCCGGGCGGCTGGTGACCCGCGAGGCCATCCTGGGCGCTGTGCCCGGCCGCGCGCGCGACGAGAGCGGCAGCGACCCGCATCGGCTCGACGTGCTCCTGCACCGGCTGCGGCGCAAGGTGCTCACGCGCACTGGCCTGCCGCTGCCGCTGGACGCGGTGCGCGGCGAAGGCTACGTGCTGCGCCCGGCCGGCTGAGCGCTCAGTCCACCTGCGGCAGATCCAGCGTGAACCGCGTGCCGCTGCCCGGCGCACTGTCCACGTGCAGCGTGCCGCCCGCCTCGCAGGCCATTTCCCACGCCACCGCCAGCCCCAGCCCCGTGCCTTCGCCCGCCGGCTTGGTGGTGAAGAACGGCTCGAATGCCTGGCGCATCACCTCCGGCGTCATGCCCTGGCCGGTATCGGCGACGACGATGCGTGCGCGGCCATCGCCGATGGCGCGCAACGCGATCTCGAAGCGGCCACCGCCGGGCATCGCGTCGCGCGCATTGGCCGCGAAGTTGAGCATCACCAGGTCCAGCTGGCTGCGATCGAGAAACACCGGCACCGGCGCCGGCGGCAGCTCGAGCACCACCTCGACTCGGCCATCGAACAGCTGCCGCAGCATCGGTGCCAGCTCGGCCAGCGCGCGTGCCGCGTCGAAACGCGCCGGCACGGCCAGCTCGCGGCGGCTGAAGCTGAGCAGCTTGCGGCTCAGCGCGATGCCACGCTGGGCGGCCAGTTCGATGCCCTCCAGCGCCGCGCCCAGGCGACGCGCATCGGGCTCGGGGTCGAAATCGAACTCGTCCAGCCGGTGCCGCTCGGCGGTGTAGCCGACGATCGCGCCGAGCACATTGTTGAAATCATGCGAGACGCCGCTGGCCAGGTGGCCCACCGACTCGATTTTCTGCAGATGCAGCATGCGCTCGCGCATGTGCTCGCGCTCGACCATCTGCTCGCGCAGTTGCTGCGCACTGCGCTGCGCACGCCGCAGCGTTTCGCGCAGTGCGGCCACGGTCCGGTCGAGCACCAGCGCGATCATCAGATAGCTGAAAGCCAATGACGGCAGGTTCTGGAACGCATGGCCGCTGCGCCCGGCGTCCAGCCCCCACGGGCTGGCCATGCCCAGTGCGAACACCAGCGGGATGCAGGCGTAGACGATCCACAGCGCGCGCCGGCCGATCACCAGCGCCGCGATCGTCAGCATGATCATCGGATAGGGATCGAAGGCCTGCAGCTGGTAGCCGAAGGCGAGATTGGCCGCGACCGCGCAGGCCATCAGGATCGCCAGGAAGGCACCGACTCCCTCGCGGAGCAGGCCGCGCCGGATCATCCACACCGCGACGCAGGCCGCGACGGCGATCGCGGCATCGGTGCCCAGATCGACCACCAAGCGCGTACCGGTCATCGTCACATGCCCGCTGAGCAGGTGATAGGCCTTGTTGAGCGGAATTTCGACGCCGAGGAACAGCAGCAGCACCTGCAGCGCCGGCGCATTGCGGCGGTCGACCGGATCGTCGATCGGGACGCGACGCAGCCAGGCGACCGCGCGACGGCCGAAAGCGGCGAGTGGCGAGGCATGCGACATCGGGACGGCGGCTCCGGGGGAGCGGCGGTCCCCTGACCAGAATGAGAGTGGAGTGTAAGTCGACGGTGAGAAGCGGTGCATTGAGTCCGGCCATCGCAGCGGCTTAGATCGCAGTTCCAGCGCCTGTCATGGCGTTGTCATCCCGCCGCTACCGGAAAGCCAGACGATGTCCCAGCGCACCCGCCTCCCGCTTCCCCACCCTGCCGCCCGCCCTGGCGCGACACGTCCCTGCCTGCTGACGGCCGCCCTGCTGCTGGCCTTGTCGGGGCATGCGATGGCCGCGCCGCAGGCCATCCCGGCCCTCGAAAAGGACGCGGCCGATACCGGCGCGGCCAGCGCCTCGGAGGCCCGAAGCGACAGCACCGAGACGACAGCATCCAGCGCTGAGGAGACCGCCGACGAAGCGCGCGTGGCACCGGCGTACTCGCTCGACGCCGCGGCCTACTACGTCGCTGTCAACGGCGCACTGGACGGCAGCGACGATGCCAGCGCCGAAGGCGCACGCGCAGTCGCGATGGGGCCGCGCGCCGCCGCGGGCGGCGGCGACTCGGTCGCCATCGGTCACCGCGCACGCTCCACCACAGCTGCGTCCATTGCGATGGGCGACGGGGCATTCGCCGACGCCACGGGCGCGATCGCCATCGGCGGCAGCTTCTTCGGCAGCCAGTTCAGCGATTCCGACGGCGCGCAGAGCACCGGCTTCGGCGCGATTGCGCTGGGCGCGGCAAGCAAGGCCAGCGGCGGCACCGCCACCGCGATCGGCTGGTCCTCGCAGGCGACTGCCAACGATGCCGTCGCCGTCGGCGCCACCGCCAACGCCGGGGCCGCCGGCGCCGTGGCCATGGGCCGCGCGGCGACGGCGACCCAGATCGAAGCCATCGCCATCGGCTACGGCGCGCAGGCCAACGGCTTCGGTGCGGCTAGCCTGGGGGCCTACGCGAACGCGGGCGGCTACGCTGCGCTCGCACTCGGCAGCGACGCGCGTGCACCCGGCAATGGCGGCATCGCAGTCGGCGACGGTGCGCTGGCCGCCGGCCAACAGAGCGTGGCGATCGGTGCCAGCAATGCCGGTGTGCCGACCCAGGCCGGCGGCCTGGGCAGCGTCACCGTCGGCGCCGCCTCCTGGGCACTGTCCGACTACGCGACGGCGATCGGCTTCGACAGCCATGCCGACGCGACCCGCAGCCTGGCGGCCGGCGCCAACGCCCTGGCCATCGCCGAGGATGCCAGCGCACTGGGCGCGGGCAGCTACGCCGGCGCCGACTACGCGACTGCGGTCGGTGCCTCGTCGGCGGCCTGGGGCCTCGGCGCGACTGCACTCGGCAGCGGCGCCTTCGCGCTGGAGGCCGACAGCCTGGCGCTGGGCTACAACGCCACCGCCACCGCGATCGGCAGCGTCGCGCTCGGTGCCGCTTCGGTCGCCGACCGCGACCATGTCGTGTCGATCGGCAGCGTCGGCAACGAACGCCAACTGGTGAACGTGGCCGCAGGCGTGCTCGCGACCGACGCCGTCAACAAGGGCCAGCTCGACACCGCCATCGCCACGGTCGGCAGCGACGTCGGCGCGCTCGATGCGGCCAGCGTGAAGTACGACGACCTCGCCGCGAAGGATGCGGTGACGTTCGCCGGCGCAGACGGGACGAGGTTGCGCAATGTCGCCGACGGTGCGCTCATCGCCGGCGGTCTGGACGCGGTCAACGGCGGCCAGGTGTTTGGTGTCGGTGCCTCGCTGGCGCAGGCGCTCGGCGGCGGCGCGGCGATGACGGCGACCGGCATCGCCGGCCCGTCCTACGCCATCCAGGGCGAGCGCTTCGGTTCGGTGGGCGACGCCTTCGGCGCCGTCGACCGCGAGTTCGATGCCATCCGTGCGCGCTTCGACGCGATCGGCAGCGGCAGCATTCCGGTGGGCAGCGGCGACGGTCTGGCGATCGGCGAGGACAGCGTTGCCGCCGGCCCGGGCAGCACTGCGGTCGGCAACCAGGCCCAGGCCGGCTCGGGCGGGACCGCGATCGGAGCAGGTGCGGTCGCGAGTGCCGATGGGTCGGTCGCGATCGGCCAGGGCTCGGTCGCCGACGCCGCCAACACCGTGTCGGTCGGCAGCGCGGACAACCAGCGACGCATCACCCACGTCGCGGATGGCGTGGCCGCCAGCGACGCGGCCACGGTCGGCCAGGTCCAGGCCAGTGCATCCGCCAGCCGCAGCTACGCCGATGCCGGCGATGCACGCACCTTGGCCGACGCGAAGGCGCATGCCAATGCCGGCGACGCCGCCACGCTTGCCAGCGCGCGCAGCTACACCGATGACGCGTTCGCACGCGCGCTCAGCCGCAGCGACTTCGACGCGTTCCGCAGCAATGTCGACGACCGCTTCCACCGCGTCGATCGTCGTCTGGACAAGATCGGCGCGATGGGCACCGCGATGTCGCAGATGGCGGTGAACACCGCCGGGCTGTCGGGCGCCAACCGTGTCGGCGTCGGTATCGGTCAGCAGGGCGGCGAAGAAGCCCTCGCAATCGGCTATCAACGCGCGTTCCGCGACAACCGCGCCAGCGTGTCGATCGGCGGTTCGATGTCCGGTTCGGAAAGCTCGGTCGGCGTCGGCGGCGGCTTCAGCTGGTGACCACCGGCGTCGCCTCGCGTCCCTCTCTATTCCAAGGAATTCCAACCATGTCACTGTCCTCCCGCTTCGTCCGCCGCAGCCTGCTTGCCGCCGCCCTGGGTGCGGTGATCGCGCCCGCACTGGCGGCGCCGCCGGCCACATCGCTGTCGGTCATGTCCACCGCCGATCCCGACGCGCCGCAGGTCGCCTATGACGGCCTGCTGGTCACCTACAAGACGGGCACCCCCGAACGCCGCAGCGCGGCCGCCGGCGCATCGACCGTGCAACGGGTCCTGCGCGCGCCCGCCACCACGTCGCAGTTCGCCGCCGTCCACCGCGCTGCTGCCCCGGCGGTCGCCTCGACCCGGCGTCTGGCGATCGGCGCCGACTTGGTGCGCCCGAACCGGCGCTTGTCCGGAGGCGAACTCGACACGCTGATGCGCACCCTCGCCGCCGACCCTGCGGTCGCGTACGTCGAGCCCAACCGCTACTGGCAGCGTCTGCGCACCGTGTCCGCCGCCGCCGCACCGGCGCCGAACGATCCCGGCTTCGAGGTGCAGTGGCATTTTCGTGCGCCCGACGGCACGATCGAAACCCTGGCCCCGGACCCGGGCGTCGCCAACCGCGGCGGCATCGACGTCCTCAACGCCTGGCAGTACGGCCGCGGCGCGGGCGTGGTCGTCGCGGTGCTCGACACCGGAATCACCGACCATCCCGACCTCGACACCTCGCTGGCCAATGCCGGCTACGACTTCATCAGCGACGCGATCAACTCCGGCCGGGCGACCGACGGCCGCGCAGCGGGCGGCTGGGACACCGGCGACTGGAGCCACGAGGATCGCTTCCTGGTCGCGAACGGCGGCTGCGTCCTGCCCGGCCAGCAGCGCGAAAGCAGCTGGCACGGCAGCCATGTCGCCGGCACCATCGCGCAGATCACCGACAACGCGCTCGGCATGGCGGGCGTCGCACCGGAGGCGAAAATCCTGCCGGTCCGCGTGCTCGGCCACTGCGGCGGCACGACCGCCGACATCGCCGACGCCATCGTCTGGGCATCGGGCGGCCATGTCCCCGGCGTGCCGGACAACCCGAATCCGGCCGAGGTGATCAACATGAGTCTGGGCGGCTACGGCGCCTGCCCTGCAGACAGCACCTACGCCCAGGCGATCGCTTCGGCGCGCCAGCGCGGCACGACGATCGTCGTTGCGGCCGGCAACAACAACAGCGATGCCGCACTGTTCACACCCGCGAGCTGCCCGGGGGTCATCAACATCGCTGCGACCGGCATCACCGGCAAGCGCGCCTACTACTCCAACTTCGGCAACAGCATCACCCTGTCGGCACCGGGCGGCGGCGTCTTCCCGGACGACGGCACCAGCGGCCAATCGGTGCGCAGCGGCTTCGTCTGGTCGGCGGGCAACCGCGGCGCGACGACGCCGGGCGAGCCTGCGTACGTCGGCCAGTCCGGCACCTCGATGGCCGCCCCGCACGTCGCCGGCGTCGCGGCGTTGGTCATCAGCGCGGCGATACAGGCCGGCCGCCCGGTGCCCACGCCGCAGGAGATGCGCGAGATCCTGACCCAGACCTCGCGCGACTTTCCGGTGCGGCCGTTGCGCCAGATCGGCGTGGGCATCCTCGACGCCGCAAAGGCAGCCGCCCGCGGCGCCGGCAGCGCGGCCGGCGGCGACGAACCGACCGCGATCCGGATGGCGCGCGCGGTGCCGGTCACCGGCATGTCGGCCGCAGCCGATGCCGGTGTGCTGTACCGGATCGACGTGCCCACCGGTGCGCGCAACCTGCAGATCCGCACCTACGGCGGCCGCGGCCAGGCCAAGCTTCTGGTCCGTGTCGGCCGATCCCCGGCGCCGGACGGCAGCAATGCGTCCCTGCGCTCGTCGCGCCCCGGCACCACGCAAAGCGTGCAGGTGACGCTCCCGCTCAGCGACAGCTACTTCGTGCGCGTGGTCGGCGGCACCGGCGGCTTCCAGGGCGTGAACATGATCGCGACCTACTCGCCCGCGCCCTGACCCACCGCGCCGCGCGCACCCCTCCCTCGCACTCGCGGGGAGCGGGCGTCGCCGGGGCCACTGGCCGCGCCCTGGTCGAGCCCTCCCCCGCGCGCGGGGGAGGGTTGGGTGGGGGCCGCCCCGTCCGTCCGCAGCCAGAATCGCCTAGGATCGGGGTTCCCATCGCATCCAAGAGCCTGTCGATGACGCGACTCGCCGCCGCACTGTTGTGCGCCTGTACCGCCCTCCCCATCGCCGCTCACGCGCAGAGCGCGCAACGCCCCGAGGTCGCGCGCGCCGCGACATCGCTGCAGGCCAGCGTCGTCGACTGGCGGCGCGACATCCACCAGCATCCCGAACTCGGCAACCGCGAGACCCGCACCGCGGCCAAGGTCGCCGAGCACCTGCGCAGCCTCGGCCTCGACCCCAAGACCGGCATCGCCCACACCGGCGTGACCGCCGTGCTCAAGGGCGGCCGGCCCGGCCCGCGCATCGCGCTGCGCGCCGACATGGACGCACTGCCGGTGACCGAACGCACCGGCCTGCCGTTCGCCTCGACCGCCACTGCCGAGTACCGTGGCCAGACCACCGGCGTCATGCACGCCTGCGGCCACGACGCCCACACCGCGATCCTGATGGGCGTGGCCCAGGCGCTGGTGGCGATGCGCGACGAGTTGCCGGGCGAAGTGCTGTTCGTGTTCCAGCCCGCCGAGGAAGGCCCGCCGGAGGGCGAGGACGGCGGCGCCTCAATGATGCTGGCCGAGGGCCTCTTCCGCGACTTCCGCCCCGACGCGGTGTTCGGGCTGCACGTGTTCTCGACCCTGCAGGCCGGCCAGATCGGCGTGCGCGGCGGCCCGCTGATGGCCGCCTCCGACCGCTTCTCGATCGACGTCATCGGCCGCCAGACCCACGGCTCGCGGCCCTGGGGCGGCATCGACCCGATCGTCGCGGCGGCCGACCTCATCGGCACCGCGCAGACCATCGTCAGCCGCCGCACCAACATCTCCACGCTGCCGGCAGTGGTGTCGTTCGGCGCGATCGACGGCGGCATCCGCTACAACATCATTCCCGACAAGGTCGAACTGGTCGGCACCATCCGCACCTTCGACGAGGACGTGCGCAAGGCGATCTTCGCCGACCTGCAGAACGTCGCCACCCATGTGGCCGCCGCGCACGGCGCCACCGTCCAGACCCGCATCCCGGCCGAGGACGGCAACCCGGTCACCGCCAACGACCCCGCGCTGACCGCCCGCCTGCTGCCCAGCCTGCAGGCCGTGGCCGGCGCCGACAACGTCGTCGACCCGTCGCTGACGATGGGCGCCGAGGACTTCTCCTATTACGCCCGCGAGGTGCCCGGCCTGTTCTTCTTCGTCGGCGCCACGCCCAAGGGCCAGGACCCGATGCGCGCGCCGAGCAACCACTCGCCCGAGTTCGACCTCGACGAATCCGCGCTCGACCTGGGCCTGCGCGCCCTGCTGCAGGTCAGCCTGGATTATCTGCATGGCGACGCGGAGGCCGGCGCATGACCGCCAGCCTGGCCATGCTGCTGCAGGACCGGCCCGACCCCGCCCTGACCGCCGAGGCCCTGGTCGCGCAGATGCGCGCCGACTGGCCCGACCTCGACGCCGACCGCCTGCGCGCCGAACCGCGCGATTTCGACATGCCCGATGGCCCGCTCAGCATCGACTACGGCGACGTGTCGATCCTGCTGATGCCCATCGCCGCCCCGATCGGTGACGACATCGCGCAGATCGCCGAACACAGCCGGCTGTGGCCCAGCGCCGAACCCGCGCCGGTGGACTACACCGCGCATACCATCGTCACCGTCATGGCGTTCCCGCCCGAAGGCGCAGACCCCACGCTCGACGCCCTCGGCCGCGCTGCCCTGCTCAGCCGCGTGCTGGCCTCGGCGACCGCGCTGCTGGACACCGTGCGCGCGGTCTACTTCGGCAGCGCCAACCACATCGTCCTGCCGGCGCTCTTCCGCGAACTGGCGATGGCCCAGCTGCCCAAACCGATGCCGCTGGCGTGGGTGGCGTTCAACATCGGCGCCCGCCCCGACGGCACCATGACCGGCCACACCTTGGGGATGGACATGCTCGGGCTGATGGATATCGAGATCCCCGAGACCGACGACAGCGCCGAGGACGTCTTCGACCAGCTGACCGGCATCTGCGCCTACCTGCTCGAGCATGGCCCGGTCATCGAGGACGGCGACACCCTGGGCGAGACCGAGGACGAACGCACCCTGGTCGAGTACGCGCCATCCGCCTACGGTGACGGCCGTCAGGTCATGCAGCTGCGCAGCGAACCCACGCGCCACTGAACGCGGCGCCGGGCGGTGCGGCCGGCGGCGGTAGAATCGGCGCATGTCCGATGTCCCCGCCGCGGCCGCGCCGCCCATCCCGCTCGGCCGCGAGGTCGCCTATCCGCGCCACTACGACCCGGGCCTGCTGTTCCCGATCGCACGCACCCTCGGCCGCCGCGAGATCGGCCTGGGCGACGCGCTGCCGTTTGTTGGCCACGACCGCTGGCACGCCTACGAACTGAGCTGGCTCGACGGCCGCGGCAAGCCCGTCGTCGCCACCGCGACCGTGCTGGTCCCGGCCGCCTCACCGCAGCTGGTGGAATCCAAGTCGCTCAAGCTCTACCTCAACTCGCTCAACCACACCCGCTTCGACACCCCCGAAGCGGTGCGCACACGCATCGCCGCCGACCTGTCGCAGGCCGCCGGCGCCGAGGTCACGGTCGCCTTCGGCCTGCCGCCGATGGCCGACGACGCCGCGCAGGGCACCTCGATCGACGCCCTGGACATCGAGATCGCCCATTACGGCCCGCCCGATGCCGCGCTGCTGCGCGCCGAACCCGGCGAGATCGTCCAGGAACAGCTGACCTCCGCGCTGCTCAAGTCCAATTGCCCGGTCACCGGCCAGCCCGACTGGGCCAGCCTGCACATCGCCTACCGCGGCCCACGCATCGCCCGCGACGCGCTGCTGCGCTACCTGGTCTCGTTCCGCGACCACGCCGAATTCCACGAGCAATGCGTGGAGCGGATCTTCGTGGACCTCGTCGCCCGCTGCGCCCCGCTCGAGCTGTCGGTCGAAGCGCGCTACACCCGCCGCGGCGGCCTGGACATCAACCCCTGGCGCGCGACCCCCGGCCTCACCGTACCGACGAGGCTGCGCGACGCCCGCCAGTAGCCCCGGCGCGCGATGGATTCTTAACGCGGCAGATGGGAGGCTGACGGCCTCCCGCCCTTGGAGGCTGTCGCGATGTCCCCGTCCAGGCCCCCGGGCCACGATGCCCCCGATTTCTCGCGCGTCACCGGCGGCGTGCGCAGCGCGGCCGACGACGACGCCCAGGCCGGCGCGCCCGCGCCCGTGCGTACCCACGTCGTGCGCAAGGGCGATACGCTGTCGACCATCGCCGAACAGGTCTACGGCCGCGCCAGCCGCTGGCAGGCGATCTACGCCGCCAACCGCGACGTCCTCGACGATCCCGACCGCATCCAGCCCGGTCAGGTGCTGCAGTTGCCCGCGGACTGAAGCACGGCCCGCGCCCTTTCCTCTTCCGGAGTGCCCATGACCCGTCCCGTCGTTCCCGCCGCCTTGACCGTCGCGATGCTGAGCACCGTGCTGCTCGCCGCCTGCAACCGCGACGCGCCCGCCCCCGTCGTCCCCGCGCCCCAGGCCCCGGCCCCCGAGGCCCCGGCCGCGCCCGAGCCGCCGGCGCCCGCGCGCGTGACCAGCGTCGAACTGGGCAATGCCGTCGACGGCGACAACCGCGTCGCCGCGCCGGCCTCCGAATTCGCGCCGACCGACACCATCTACGCCTCGGTCGGCGTCGACGGCGAGAGCGCCGCCAAGCTCACCGCGCGCTGGACCTACGGCGAAGGCCAACTGGTGCGCAATACCGACACCGACATCGTCCCCGGCCCGGACGTCATCGCATTCGACATCCAGCACCCCGACGGCTGGCCGACCGGCACCTACAAGCTCGAAGTGCTGCTGGACGGCACCGTGGTGGAGACGCGGGAGTTCGCGGTGCGCTGAGCGCGCCGCGACGCGACGTACTGAATGAAGAGCGCCGGGCTTGCCCGGCGCTTCTTTATGGACGCCTGTCAGCGGGACCCTCGGTCTCGTTTGCCCTCATCCGGGGGCGTCGCAAACCAGACCGGTACAGCTCAAATCCTCATGAGCGTGAGGATTTCTGAACAAAGCCCCGAAATTCGCGCGGAATCCTTGCGTTCATAAGGATTTTTCGGTTCGCTCGCGCTACTCTACGCAGAATCCTCGCGATCGTCAGGATCCGCATGAAAGTCACGCTCAGGCATTCCGACGAACTCGGGCCTCTGGTCCGCGCCACGCGCAAACACCAAGGCATGCGCCAGGACGACACCGCCGAGAGTATCGGCGTCAGCGAGAACTTCCTGGCCAAGGTCGAGCGCGGCGGCGGCACCGTGCAGTGGGAGAAACTGTTCCAGGTGCTCACCGAACTGGGATTGCGCGTCGAGATCGACGTCCCGGACGCCGCCTGGGCGCAGCTGCAGACCCAGGAGAAAAAGCGCGAGGCGCAATCATGAGCCCAGCGCCCATCGACTCTGCGCCGTCCGATCAGAGGGTCATCACGCTGGACGGCTTGGCGTACCCGGAGCGCGCATTGGTCGCCACACTGGACGGTCAGGCCGTGGGCACGCTGTTCGAGCACCGCAACCTGTGGCGATTCGCCTATGCACCATCGTGGCTCGAAGCACCACGAAGCTTCGACCTATCGCCTTGGCTACGCCGCGACCAGGGCACCATTCTTGACGGCAGCACTTCGCGCCCGGTGCAGTGGTACTTCGACAACCTGCTGCCGGAAGACCAACAGCGCACCCGCATGGCGCAGGACGCCGGCCTGCGTGGCAGCGACGACTTCGCATTGCTGGCCCATTACGGCGCCGAGTCCGCAGGATCGTTGACCCTGCTGCCCCCGCACGTGGTACTCGCACCCGGTGGTCGAGTCCCGCTGTCGGATAACGACCTCTCACAACGCATCCGCAATCTGCCGCGCCACTCGCTGGCCGGCGGCGCCGAGAAGCGCATGTCACTGGCCGGCGCACAGCACAAGCTCGCGGTCATCGAAGATCGAGGCGCGCTGTACCAGCCGACGGGCAGCGAGGCCTCCACCCATGTCCTGAAACCCGACACCACCGATCCCGACTATCCGCACACCGTCATCAACGAGTACTTCGTGATGCGTCTGGCCCACACAATGGGGCTGCTCGTGCCGCGGGTGCAGCGACGTTACGTGCCGGAGCCTGTATTCCTGATCGAACGCTTCGACCGTGTCGCCAACGATGCGGGGACGCGCCGCGTACATGCCATCGACGCATGCCAATTGCTCAACCTCCACCGTGGCGACAAGTACGCGGCAGGCAGTGTGCAAACGTTGGCAACCGTGATCACGCAGTGCCGCCAGCGACTGAACACACGCAGGCGACTGTTCGATTGGCTGGTCTTCAACCTGCTGACCGGCAACGACGACGCCCACCTGAAGAATCTCAGCTTTCTGGTCGGAGCCGACGGCATCGACCTGGCGCCGCACTACGACCTGCTCAGCACCGTGGCAGGACGCAGCTTTGCCTACAAGCAGGCGGACGCGACCTGGCCACAGGCGTCGACACTTGCTTGGCCGCTCCCCGGCATACAACGCTTCGCGGAAGTCACACCGGCCCGACTCGTCGATGCAGGCGTGCAGTTGGGTTTGCCGCCACGCATGGTGCAGCGGCGGCTTGCCGACATGGTCGCCAACATCGTGCCGTTGGCCGACTCGGTGATGCTGAAGATCGAAGCGGAGAATGCGCAATGGGCGCATGTCGCCGGGATTCGGTTGCAGGGCGAAATGCGCATGGTGCGCACGATCATCGAGTTAGTTATCAAGGACATGGCGCGGCAGCTGAGCGCCTGAGCCCTGCGCTTGCTCCGGATCGGAAGCGGAATGTGCGCCGAGGTGCCTGCCGTGATGGAATCGGGCAGACATCACGAAGACGGCGACAGCGCCCACGTCGCGGCATGCACCGCATGCAGATGCGTCGTATCGAACAACGGCACCTGCGGCACGTGCTGCGGCTCGACCAGCAACGAAATCTCGGTGCAGCCCAGGATGATGGCCTGCGCACCCTCGGCCACCAGACGATCGATGATCGCCAGATACGCCGCGCGCGATACCTCGCGGACGCGGCCCAGGCACAACTCGTCGTAGATCACGCGATGCACCACCTCGCGATCGTCGGGCGCCGGCGTCAGCACCTGCAAGCCGTGCCGCGCCTCCAGCCGCGCGCGATAAAAATCCTGCTCCATCGTGAAGCGCGTCCCGAGCAGGCCGACACGATGCAGGCCCTGCGCCTTGATCGCCTCGGCCGTCGGATCGGCAATATGCAGCAACGGAATCTCGACCGCCGATTCGATGTGCCCGGCCACCTTGTGCATGGTGTTGGTGCACAAGACCAAGCCGTCCGCACCTGCCGCCTGCAGACGCTGTGCCGCATCCGCCAGCAACGCGCCCGCGGCCTCCCACTGCCCCGCATGCTGCAACCGCTCGACCTCGTGGAAGTCGACACTGAACAACACGATCCGGGCCGAATGCAGACCGCCCAATCGCTGCTTGATGGTCTCGTTGATCGTGCGGTAGTAGGGGATTGTGGATTCCCAGCTCATGCCGCCGAGCAGGCCGAGTGTCTTCATGGCAGTCCTCGATATGTGGCGCGCGGCGGAGGGCGCCATGTGCGCGTCGATGATAGGGCAGCCGGGGGCGCGTGACCTTCGGGCCATCAGTTGCCCTGCAGCGTGCGAAGGCCTCTGCGGGACTACGGCGCGATCGATCAGGTCGGTCTAGGTTCCCAAGCGCTCACCGCACAAATGTACGGCACGCTAAGTTCAGTCGTTACCTACCGGGCGAGTCCGCTCCCGACCCGAAGCGGCCATCCGAAATCACACTCTGACCCGAGTGTTCGGACCGAGTTCTCGCTCCAACAGAGGCGGCTTGTAGGTTCGGGTTACCTCTGCCCTGAGCATCTGAGGCATCTGCCCCATTGCGAAGTGCGCGTTGCCAAGCTGGGGACGAATTCAGCCTCTGCGTCTGCGGATACCTTGAAACAACGCATCTATCGCGTCAATGTCCTGCAGCAGCTCGGCTGGCTGCGTCACCGCACGCTGCTGGCCTGCGGCGTGGGAATGCGCCCGGACGTTTCGGCAGCACTTGTCATGCAGGCGTTGAACCTCGCGGTACTCTGCATCCTGAACGATAATCACGCCGTCGAGTCGGCCGACCGAGATGTTGTCGCGGAACCTCACGACGGTCTCATTGAGAATCGTGTCCTCGATTCCGACCTCGATCGTCACCCGAAGGTCGTCGTAAGCGTTGCGGATCGCAAGCCGCTCGGTGTCTCCCGGTGGGTTGTTGAAGTTGGCGGCGATCTTCTGATGATCGGCACGATGCTGCGCGATACGTTCGCGGTGTCGCCGCATGTCGTAAGGCAATCCTGCGCCGATGTATCCGGGGCCCTCGGCGCGATAGCTGATCGATTTCACGCTGGGCGCCCGCCCGGCGTCCCCGCAAAGCGTGTTCAGTTCTCCGAAGAACACCGCGTCGTGGGTGAAGACGATGACTTGCCGGACCGCCGACTCTTCGACGATCCTTCTCGCCACGGCGGTTCGGTGGTTGTGGTCGAGGCTCGACACCGGATCGTCGAATACGATTCCGGAAGTGGATCCCGATTGTTGGAGTTCCGCGAAGAAGTACGCGAGCGCGCAGATGCGCTGCTCGGCTTCGCTGAGCACGAGGTGTAGGTCGAGCTGGCTGTCGGGAAGGAGAATGCCGAGACGTACCGAACCGGCGTCGCCGGTTGAACTGACGCCGACGCGGATATGGTAGAGATCCAGCTTCCTCAGCTCATCGTTCATTCTGTCGGCCAGCGCTTCGCTGATGTAGGTCCTGGCGAGCTGGCCTGCGAACAGGCTGATCTGGCGAGTGTTACTAATATCCTCAAGGCACTTCTGAAGCTTCGCCTTGTGGCCGAAATTGCCGACCACCTGGGCAATGCTGTCGATGTGCTCCGAGAGCAGTCGCCGCGCTTCCAGTTCCTTCAGGCGAAGCCGCTTCGTCGCTAGGGCTGCGGCGTCGAGGTTGGCGCGCAAGGCACTCGCCTCGGCGCGCAAGTTGTCCGCGATCTGGCGGATCGAAGCGGTCGGAATCGCGCCGCGGTACGTCGGCCTGCCCAGCCATTCCCCGTTCGCCACCGCGGCCCTGAGCCACTGAAGGCGAGAGAGCAAGTCTTCCTGGAAGATTCGGATATCGCCAGGCAGCGTCTCAATGCGCCCGCTGAGGCTGTCGGACATGACCGGAGAGACGGTAAACGTGACCGTCGCCTGCGCAACGTCGCGGACGAGCTGTTGCCAAGCGTTGCGCGCGGCTTGGGCCGCTTCGGACGCCGTGTCCCGGACATAGCGATCGAAACGCTGCAAACGATCCCTTGCTGCCGGCGTCAGTTCCTGCTGGCAAAGCACGCATTGCGCGCCTTCGCCGGTGACCGGGAAGGCTTGTTCCGGATATGCCGCGCCGGTCGAATACTCGCGTGCGGCTTTGAACAGGAGCGCCCAAGGGCCTTGGCCTGTGCCTGAAAGCAGCGGCGTGGTCTCTTCGGCCTGCAGTAGGTCCGATGCGGCTCGCTCGGCCGCCTCCGCGTCGAGTAAACTTCGATGCGCCGACTGTGCGGCGTCGATCGCATCATCAGATACAACGCCGGCAGCGGTGCCGATAGCGTTGCCCAGGTCGTCGACCTTCGTCGCGGCGGTCTCCAGCAGCGTTGCCTTGGCCGTGGGGTCCGCCTCGCTGATCTCCTGCGGCAGGCGTGCAAGCTGCGCTTGCTCGTCTGCGGTGAGTTCCGCAAGTGCACGCGCCCGCGCCAGATCGGTTGTGGCGCTGATCGGATGTACGGCCCGGCCCGCCGCGGTGTCGGCGGGAATGACGTTGAACGGTGTGACATCCACCGCGAGCCCAGTGATCTCAGCCTGAAGCCGCGGACGCAGCGCCTGATTCAGGCCGTTGGCCAGTTGATGAAGATAGGTGAGGGCGGTCGGCTGAAAGGTGGCCGCTTCCCTTGCCTGAAGGTAGTGGCGCGCGCAGTCGCTGTCCAAGACGGAGATGCCGCGGAGTTCGGGCCGCGAGACGTGGCCGCGTTGACCGCTCCAGTGTGCTTGATCCGGGGTCCCGTCCAGCTCGAAGGCAATGGTGGCGCTAGGTGTGAGCTGCGGGAAGTTCGGTTCGTAAGCATTGGCGTAGACGGTGCCGGGGCTCCTGGTACGGCACGCCTGCTTTAGCACGCGCGCATAGCCTGACTTTCCTGTGCCGTTGCCTCCGTACGCGATGGTGAGACCTTGCGACTGGAACTCCAGGGTCTGGTCTCTCGGAATTCTCCCGACATTGACCAGCGTGTGCAGGGACGTCAGAACCACGGTTTCGTCATGGTTCGCTTCGGCGGGAAAATGATCTCTGGCGAACGGGGTCGGCTGCGGTGCAGGGTCTAGCGCGCTGCCGATTCCGTGGTGTTGCTTGGCAAGATCTAGAATCTCAGCAAGATCGGCATCGTCCCATCCTCCTTGGACACAAAGGCGCCGCAGTGCATCCTGACGCCACGGCGGCAGCCTGTCCGCCCATGCCAGCACTTCCTCATATATCGCCATGTCCCGGCCCCGAGTTCACCGAGACCAAGCATAAGAGCCAGCGACGCGCCCGGCCATCCGTCGCCGCGCGACGCCGGGTGATCGAGAAATGGGGCTGCGAGAACTCACTATTGGGACCGTTCTTGCGTCCTCGACTCAGTCCGCCGGCGCTTCCATTTCGTCGCGTTGGTCACGTGTGCGATGGTGCGCTCCAGCGTCACCGCGATCTTAAAGGGGCGCACGACTAGGCCACGGAGCGTTGCTGGTTCTTGACCGGGCATTGGACTTGGGATGGAGATATGAGCGCTCGCCAATGTCCGCTCCTGACCGAAAGCAGACGGGTCACTTGACAAGCGCACAACCCCCTCGCACAATCGACCACGGAGCCTAGAAACTCCTCTACGAGCGGTACCCACCTCCGAAAAACCGGTGGGTTTTTTGTGTCCGAATCTTTCGGCCACAACCGACGTGTTGCCTGCGTCGGGAGGGCGGCTAATACAACACCCTTCGGGGGAATACGCCCGCCGGCTCGTAGCGGTTTCTAGCCTCCCGACTTCCCGTCGCCATCTTCGGTGGCGGGTCACTTCGATGGACTGAAGGAGGCAACATCATGTCGAACCACGACACGCACGACACCGAGCGGGCTGGCTACTTTCTGCCGGAGGACGACCGCACGCGGCTGACGAAGCTGCGCGACCACATGGAGTTTCTGTCGCGTCTGGCGGAGCCGCGCACGCGCGATGAGGAACTGGACGACCCACCCGAAGTCAGCCACGGCGAGCTGGCGACGTGCCTGGCCATGTTGGCCGAGCAGGCCGAACTGGTGCTGGAGGCCATGGCGTGGCGGCCGCGCCCGGACGCGCCGTCCAAGGCACGTGCCGCAACGGCGAGCGACGACGCTGCCACGCCACCAGACGAGCCTGCGGCCGACCCGGAAGATACGCCGTATGCGACGCCGTACGCCACGGCGGATTCGCCGGCGCGTGCAATCGATATCCCGGAGGCGTACGTCTTCGGCGTCACCATCGATCAGGCAGACGCACTCGACCGGCTGGTGCAAACGCTGATGGCGCATGGCGACGTGCTGGCGTCGGGCCACGAGGACGATCTGGCCGATGCCACGGTGCCGACGCTGGGGTTGGCGATCTCGGAGGGTGCCGATGCCGTCCGAGAAATCCTGGAGCAGGTGCAGGATCAGCTGATCGAGCGCAGCGCCAAGCCGCATAGCGGCGTGCGCGAGGACCGGCCGGCGTACGGCGTCGCAGCGCCTGCGCGTGTGTCGGAACAACTCGCCCTGCACTGATCGGCTGACGGGTCGGGTTCGCCGCTGCGCTGCTGCGCAGCGGCGGGCCCGCTCCCGTTGTCGAACAACATTCGCTTTTTGAGCGCACGTTCGTCATGGAGGATTCGCATGTACCGCCAAACCGACAACCTCGACATCACCGTCCGCGGAGTCCGAGCCGGCACGCCCTCATCGCCTACCGATACGGGCACCCCACGTCATTTCGGTCACGACCACCCCGCCCGGCCCCGGCGTCCGCGCCGACCACGACGCTGCACGGTGAGCTACCACCACTACGCGACGCACGATCGCTACCGGGGCGACGACGAGGTGCCCTATCTACGCTTGAGCGGGCTCTGGCTTGACGCGCTGGGCTTCAACGTCGGCACGCGTCTGCGGATCACCGCCGGCAAGGGCGTATTGATGCTGACGGTCGATGGTGCGGAGACATAACGTGCACTGTTATCGCACGGTCTATGACTTCGGCCTCGGTTAGGAGACGATCGCTTGGACAGCTTGACTCTGCATGACTTAGACGACGACATGCTCGCGCGTCTGCGCATTCTGGCAGCGCAACACGGCCATTCGATGGAAGACGAGGCCCGGCGCATCTTGATCGATGCGCTGTGCCCCGTTACGGCGTCAGCCGCGAGCCCCAGCCCGAGGACCGATGCCGGACCGTTACCCGAATCATCGGGCAGTGCCAGGCGCAAGCCGCCCGCCTCGAACACTGATGCGTGATCGCGAGACAGTGGCACGTCCGCGCCCCATCGATGCGGCGTCGAGGCCCGGCTTGCGCACCGACGCAGTACGACGCGCGGCCGTCTGACCGCTTTGGTGCGCACCGGGGGCCATCCTGTCCCGTATGTCCCCCACCCGCCCCGTCGCCTTTCGCGCCCCCGGCAAACACGCGACAATGCGGGGCGCTGCGTCGTTCGCGACGCGCGTGCCATGGCCTTGTCCCCTTGCGGATGCAGCGCCACGGGGCAGCCGCTGGCTGCGCCGGGTGGCCATGGTGCGTTTTCTCCCCGACGACTTCCGACGAGACACGCCCGACATGGTCGATACCTCCAAGATCCTCTACACGCTCACCGACGAGGCCCCGTTCCTCGCCACGCAGTCGCTGCTGCCCATCGTCGAGGCGTTCACGCGCACGGCGGGCATCGCGGTCGAGACCCGCGACATCTCGCTGGCTGGGCGCATCCTGGCGCAGTTCCCGGAGCGGCTGACCGACGCGCAGAAGATCGGCGACCACCTGGCCGAGCTCGGTGCGCTGGCCACCACGCCCGAGGCCAACATCATCAAGCTGCCGAACATCAGCGCCTCGGTGCCGCAGCTCAAGGCGGCGATCGCTGAACTGCAGGCGCAGGGCTTCGACCTGCCGGCCTACCCCGATACGCCCAAGGACGATGCCGAGCGCGACGCCAAGGCGCGCTACGACCGGGTCAAGGGCAGCGCGGTCAATCCGGTGCTGCGCGAGGGCAACTCCGATCGCCGCGCGCCGGCGTCGGTGAAGGCCTACGCGCGCAAGCATCCGCACCGCATGGGCAAGTGGTCGTCGGATTCGAAGACCCACGTTGCGCACATGGACGATGGCGATTTCTACGGCAGTGAGCGCTCGGCGACGATCGCCAAGGCCGGTGCGCTGACGATCGAGCTGGTCGGCGCCGATGGCGCGGTCACCGCGCTGCGCGATCCGGTGAAGGTGCAGGCCGGTGAGATCGTCGATGCGGCGGTGCTGTCGCGCAAGGCGCTGGCGACGTTCGTCGCGGCGCAGATCGCCGATGCGAAGGCGCAGGGCGTGCTGTTCTCGCTGCACCTCAAGGCGACGATGATGAAGGTCTCCGACCCGATCATGTTCGGCGTGGTCGTGGGCGAGTTCTACCGCGATGTGCTGACCAAGTACGCCGATGCGCTGGCCAAGGTGGGCTTCGATCCGAACAACGGCATCGGTGATCTGTACGCGCGCATCCAGTCGCTGCCGCAGGACCAGCAGGACGCGATCCGCGCCGATATCGATGCGCTGTACGCGCAGCGCCCGGCGCTGGCGATGGTCAACTCCGACAAGGGCATCACCAACCTGCATGTGCCCAGCGACGTGATCGTCGATGCGTCGATGCCGGCGATGATCCGCGACTCGGGCGGCATGTGGAACGCCGCTGGCAAGCTGCAGGATGCCAAGGCGGTGATCCCGGACCGCTGCTACGCGGGCGTCTACCAGGCGGTGATCGAGGACTGCCGCGCGCACGGCGCGTTCGACCCGGCGACGATGGGCTCGGTGCCCAACGTCGGCCTGATGGCGCAGAAGGCCGAGGAATACGGCTCGCACGACAAGACGTTCCAGATTCCGGCCGACGGCACGGTGCGGGTGAGCGACGCCGACGGCAACGTGGTGTTCGAGCACGCGGTCGAGAGCGGCGACATCTGGCGCATGTGCCAGACCAAGGACGCGCCGATCCAGGACTGGGTGAAGCTGGCCGTGAGCCGTGCACGCCTGTCGGCGACGCCGGCGGTGTTCTGGCTCGACAGCGCGCGTGCGCACGATGCGCAGGTGATCGCCAAGGTCGAGACCTATCTCAAGGATCACGACACCAGCGGCCTGGACATCCGCATCCTGCCGCCGGTCGAAGCGACGGCGTTCTCGCTGGCGCGCATCCGCAAGGGCGAGGACACCATCTCGGTGACCGGCAACGTGCTGCGCGACTATCTGACCGACCTGTTCCCGATCATGGAACTGGGTACGAGTGCGAAGATGCTGTCGATCGTGCCGCTGATGGCCGGCGGCGGGCTGTTCGAGACCGGGGCCGGCGGTTCGGCGCCCAAGCACGTGCAGCAGTTCGTCGAAGAGAACTATCTGCGCTGGGATTCGCTCGGTGAGTTCCTCGCCCTGGCCGCATCGCTCGAGCACCTGGGCCAGACGCGCGACAACGCCAAGGCCAAGGTGCTGGCGGCAACGCTGGACACGGCCAATGGCCGCATCCTCGATGAGAACCGCTCGCCTGCGCGCAAGGTGGGTGAGCTGGACAACCGCGGCAGCCATTTCTACCTGGCGCTGTACTGGGCGCAGGCCCTGGCCGCGCAGGACGACGATGCCGAGCTGAAGGCGACGTTCGCGCCGCTGGCCAAGGCGCTGTCGGACAACGAAGCGGCGATTGTCGCCGAGCTCAACGGCGCGCAGGGCAAGCCGGTGGAGATCGGCGGCTACTACCACCCTGATCTGGCGAAGATCGCGCAGGCGATGCGCCCCAGCGCCACCTTCAACGACGCGCTGGCGACGTTGCAGGGCTGAGTCGGTCGTCCGGGCTGCATTCGCCCCCTCCCCGGCCCTCCCCCGCAGGCGGGGGATGGAGAAGAGCACAGGCGGCGGTTCGGGAGAGAGCTGCCATTGCTCCCTCCCCGCAAGCGGGGGGAGGAAACGGAGCACAGGCGACTGTTCGGAAG
>NZ_JBDJMI010000013.1:0-116626 GCF_039673825.1 Luteimonas sp. TWI662
ACCAACCGCACCTGAAGTGCCATCAGAGGTAGGTCACGCACCCGCCGCGCAGTCGTCTCATGCACCTGCCGGCACCGACTGCCGCAGTGCTGGCAGTACATCATGCGGGCGCTGGGCTTGAGGTAGATCGTCACGGTCCGGCTGCCGCCCTCGGGCCATGCGATGCGCTCCACCCGATAGCCTTCCCACCCGCCCAGCCTCTCGATCATCTTGCGGTCGAACATCCCCTCACCCTTGCGCCCTGGAATCAGGCCTCAAGCGTAACGGTGGCTGGCAAGGGACTCCCCGCTAATCTGCGAAGAACCTTTTTTTTGGTTCTTCGCCGGCGCCGGTCGATTCTGCGTCTTCCCGCAAAACTAAAACCGGGGGCAGAGTGCAATTTCTCAAGACGAAATTGCACTCTGCCCCCGGTTTGTTGCGGGGGAGAGCGGCGTCCGGCTGGTAGGCTGCTGCCCATCCGAAGTGGAACGCCCATTCCGGCGTCCTGTTTCGCACCGACGGCCGCTGTCATGATGGCGGGATGACCGACGATCCACGTACAGCGCTTGATGCGCATGTCGCCCGCCTGTTGGCCCGCCTGCCCGACGATGTGCACGCCGCCCCCGCGGCGATGGCGCGGCTGCATCCGGTCGCGGTCGCCAGCGACGTCGCGATCGACGTGCTGCAGCGCCAGCCCGACCTGCTCGCAGAGCTGCTGGCCGACGACGGCGATACGCCGCCCGCACCGCCGCAGTTGGACGCCGGCAATCGCAGCGACTGGCCGATGCTGCTGCGGCGCTATCGCCTGGCCTGTTCGACCCGGCTGATCTGGCGCGACGTGCATGGGCTGGACGATGTCGAAACGACGCTCGCCGGCAGCACCCAGTTGGCCGAGACCTGCCTGCAGGTCGCACTTGACGCCCTCGAACAGGCTTTCGCCGATCGCCACGGCGTCGTGCGCGACGGCGAGGGCCGCGCGGTGCGGTTGGTCGTGTTCGGGCTCGGCAAGCTCGGCGGTGGCGAACTGAACTTCAGTTCCGATATCGATCTGGTCTACGGCTTCGAAGCGGCCGGCGAGAGCGACGGCGCGCGGCCGTTGGCGGCCGAGGACTACTTCACCCGGCTGGGCCAGCAACTGGCGCGGCTGCTCGACGAGATCACCGGCGACGGCTTCTGCCATCGCGTCGACCTGCGCCTGCGGCCGTTCGGCAACGCCGGCCGGATCGCGTTGAGCTTTGCGGCGATGGAGCAGTACTTCCAGCGCGAGGGACGCGATTGGGAGCGCTATGCCTGGCAAAAAGCACGGCCCGTGGCCGGCGACCTCGCCGCAGGCGCGCGTTTCCTCGACCTGCTGCGCCCGTTCGTCTACCGCCGTTATCTCGACTTCGGCGCGCTCGACGGCCTGCGGCAGATGAAGGACATGATCGCGGCCGAAGTCGCGCGCCGGGAGCTGGCCGACGACATCAAGCGCGGCGATGGCGGCATCCGCGAAGTCGAGTTCCTGGCCCAGGCGCTGCAGCTGATCCGGGGCGGGCGCGAACCGGCGCTGCGCGAGCGACGGCTGCTGCCGGCACTGCGCGCGCTGCATGCGGCAGGGCAACTGGCCGACGAGGCGCTGGCGCGGCTGCAGGCGGCCTACCTGTTCCTGCGCCGCGTCGAGAACCGGCTGCAGATGCTGCGCGATGCGCAAACCCATCTGCTGCCGGCCGATCCGCTCGACCGGCTGCGGATCGCGTCCGGTCTGGGGTACGCCCATTGGGCGGCGCTTGAGACCGAGCTGCGGCGCGAGCGCGGCCACGTTGCGCACGAGTTCGATGCGCTGCTGGCGGTCCGCAGCCAGCAGCGCAGCGTCGACACCGACAGCGATCTGGCGACCTGGTGGCGCGCGCTGCCCGACGGCGGCGATGCGCAGACACTGGCCGAGGCCGGATTTGCCGATGCGCGCGAGGTCGCCGAGGCACTGCGCGACTTCGCGCGCTCGCCGAGCGTGCGCGATCTGTCGGACAATGCCCGCGCGCGGCTCGACCGGCTGATGCCGGTGCTGCTGCAAGCCTCTGCGCCGGCGGATCGGCCGCTGCAGGCGGTGCGCCGCCTGCTGGCGCTGCTGCACAACATCCTGCGGCGTGCGAGCTACCTGGCCTTGCTCGACGAGCAACCGGCTGCGCTGGCGCGGCTGGTGGAGGCGGTGACCCGTAGCGCCTTCCTCGCCGAGCGCCTCGCCGCGCATCCCCTGCTACTCGACGAACTGCTCGACGCCCGGGTCGAAGGGCCATTGCCCGAGCGCGATGGTTTGGCGACCGAGTGCAGCCGTGCGCTGCAGCAGCGCGATCTGGAAGCGGCGCTGCTCGCGCTCAACGAGATCCGCCAGCAATTGAGCTTCCGGATCGCACTGGCCACGCTTGACCGCCGGCTCGATCCGCCGACGGCGACCCGGCAACTGGCCTGGCTGGCCGACGCGGTGGTCGAGGTGGTGCTCGCACTGGCGATGCGCGAACTCGAGCGCGCCCATGGCCGGTTGCCCGATGCCCGTTTCGTGGTGGTCGGCTACGGTAGCCTGGGCGGCGAGGAACTGGGCTTCGGGTCGGACCTCGACCTGGTCTTCCTCTACGACGCGCCCGCCGATGCCCAGTCCGACGGCGCGCGGCCGCTCGATGCCCAGCGTTGGGCGGCGCGTCTTGCGCAGAAGATCGTCGCCCTGCTGGGGACGGTCACCGGCGGCGGCCGGCTCTACGACGTCGACGTGCGTCTGCGCCCGGACGGCGGCAAGGGGCTGCTGGTGTCGTCGCTGGCCAGCTACGCGGAGTACCAGCGCGAGCGCGCATGGACCTGGGAACACCAGGCGCTGGTGCGCGCGCGCGTGGTCGCGGGCGATGCGCCGATGCGCGAGGCGTTCGAATCCGTCCGCAGCGACACACTGGCCCGGCCTCGTGACCCGGCGGCGCTGCGCGAGGAGATCGCCGCGATGCGCCGACGCATGCGCGGCGAACTCGACCGTTCGACGGCCGACCGATTCGACCTCAAGCAGGGCGAGGGTGGGCTGGTGGATCTGGAGTTCCTGGCCCAGTCGCTGGTGCTGCAGGCGGCGGCGACGCACCCCGGACTGCTCGCGCCCAGGGCCACGCCGGCGTTGCTCGAGGCCGCGGCCACGGCGGGTCTGTTGCCGGCCGCCCAGTGTCAGGCGCTCCGCCAGGGCCATGCCTGCCTGTTGGAGGCGGCCTTGACCTGCATGCTCGACCGCCGGCCGCGCATCGCACCGCTCTCGCCGGCGCTGGCGTCGGCGCGGGAGACAATTGCAGGCATCGCCGGCTGGGCCTGATCTTCATCGTGGATTCGCCCGCCTAGGTGCAGGATCGAGTTCCTGAGACGGCTGGCAGCAGTGCCGCGGGCTGTCTCGCTTCTGTGAATGATCCCTGTCCAGGAAGTGCTGGACGTTCCGTAAACGGAACGCTCGGGAACTTCCAGCGGCCTTAGCAGTCATATCTGGAGACTGCTACCATCCCTTTCATGAGCACGCAGACCATGACCCACGCCCTGGTTGCCAACAGCCTGCCGATCCCCAGCCCGCTCGGTTCGCTCGATGCCTATATCGGCGCCGTGCACCAGATTCCGGTGCTGACGGTCGAAGAGGAGCAGGCGCTGGCGCAGAGGTATCGCGATCACGACGATCTCGATGCCGCGCGCGAGCTGGTCCATTCGCATCTGCGCTTCGTCGTCCATGTGGCCCGCGGTTACAACGGCTACGGGTTGCCGCTGGGCGATCTGATCCAGGAGGGCAATATCGGCCTGATGAAGGCCGTCAAGCGCTTCGATCCGGACGTCGGTGTGCGCCTGGTGAGCTTCGCCGTGCATTGGATCCGTGCCGAGATGCACGAGTTCATCCTCAAGAACTGGCGGATCGTGAAGGTCGCCACGACCAAGGCGCAGCGCAAGCTGTTCTTCAATCTGCGCAAGAGCAAGACCCGCCTGGGCTGGCTCAACGCCGAGGAAGTGCGCACCGTCGCCGCCGACCTCAACGTCTCGGAGCGCGAAGTGCTGGAGATGGAGTCGCGTCTGTCGGGCCGCGACATCGGGTTCGATGCGCCCGCGGGCGAGGACGACGACAATGCGCCGCCGGCGCCGGTCGCCTACCTCGTCGCACAGGACGAAGATCCGGCACAGGCGTACGAGCGCAGCGACAGCGAGGCCGACCAGCTCGAACTGCTGCGCGAAGGCATGGCCAAGCTCGACGCCCGCTCGCGCGACATCATCCGTCGCCGCTGGCTCGACGACGAGCACAAGGTGACGCTGCAGGAGCTGGCCGACGAGTACGGCGTGTCCGCCGAGCGGATCCGCCAGGTCGAGGCCAATGCGCTGAAGAAGATGAAGGCGTTGTTCGCGGCCTGAGTCCTGTTCGCCAATGCTGGACCCCGGACGGCCCGCGCAAGCGGGCCGTTTCTGTATGCGCGTTCGCATGCTCTGCAACGCAGGGCCACAAACCCGCCCCCACCCTTCTGAATGCGCAGTGCTTTTTAACCCGACCGTTCGTCGGAAAGTCAATAGATCAGCAGGTCTTTTTGTTGCATTTCTGTTAATTATTAGACTAGCTTCTGCCTTGGTTTTGTTTTTGTTCATGAATGCGCGCAGGCCATGCCGGCGCATCAACCTGAGGAGAAGCAATGAACAAGTGCCACAATCGCGCCAAACCGGTGTTTCGACGTGCCGCATTGAGCATCGCGCTGCTGACCTGTATCGGGGTGGCGACGGCGCAAAGTACTTCGGGAGACATCCTGGGCAGCAATGGTGGCGATCCGGGGAGCCGCGTCCAGGTTCGGAGTCTTGCTTCGGGCGCGACCCGAGAGGCGGTGGTCGGCAATGACGGCCGGTTCCGCATTTCGGCGCTGCCTCCCGGGCAGTATGAGCTGACGGTGTCTGGCAGGACCACTCGGGTCACGGTCATTGCTGGTCAAGCGGTCACGACCTCCCTGGCCGCGGACGCGACCAGCCTGGACACGGTCCGCGTGCGTGGACTGGGGGGCGTCAACAACATCGACCTGACCAGCATCGAAACCCGAACCACATTTACCGCCGAACAGCTCAATACCTTGCCCGTCGCGCGCAACGTCACCGCCGTGTCCTTGCTGACCCCTGGCACCGCGTCGAGCAGCGAGTACTTCGGTAATGCATCTTTTGGTGGTGCTTCAGCAGCCGAGAACAGCTACTACATCAACGGATTCAACGTCACTAACCTGTACGACAACCTTTCGTTCACAGAGGTGCCTTACCAGGCCATCGAGCAGTTGGATGTGCAGACCGGTGGTTACGGTGCCCGATACGGCTTCTCCACTGGCGGCGTGACGAGCGTGGTGGTCAAGCGCGGCAGCAACGAACTCAAGGGAGGGGTGAGTTACACGTTCGCCCCCAACTCGTTGCGGGAGCAGCCTGACCCGGTCACTCTCAAGGACGGCACGATCTGGCGCTCTTATGATCGCAATGAGTCCTCCTCCGACAATCTGAGCTTCTGGACCAGTGGCGCGCTGGTTGAAGACCGGCTGTTCTTCTTTGCGCTAGGGTCATTCAGCAACTGGGATGCGGCCTCCTATGGCGTGCGCGGTAGCGGCTATTCGTCCTCGCCGACCGGCGCCTACACCAGCGCGCTCGGCACGACCGCATACGACTACAAGTCCGAGCAGCCGTACTGGATGGTCAAGTTGGACTGGTACCTCAACGACAACAATCATCTCGAGTACACCGGCTTCGACAATACCCGCAAGCAGACTTACACCAACTACATCGCTGCTTTTGACAGCACCGCGGCAAATGCGCAGGCGAGCAAGACCGATTACACCGGCAAGGAATTCAGGGAGAACGGTGGCGATACCCACATTCTGAAGTGGACCAGCTACCTGAACGACGATCTCACGCTGTCGCTGCAGTACGGGCGAATGCAGAACACGAATTCCAACTACACCGTCAATGCCGATGGTGTGGAGAACAAGTACTACGGCGATGTCGAGAGCTCGCCGCCTTGCCCCTATGTGCTGGATTATCGACCCGACAGCCCGCGCTTCGGCCAAAACATCGGCTGCGCCACGGTGAGCAGCGTCGATGTATTCAACGGTTCCAATGAGCGTAACGCTGGTCGCATCGATCTCGAATGGCGACTGGGGGATCACCGGTTCTCGTTCGGCTACAGCGACGAGCGCTGGAAGTCCTTTCAGGGCACGATCCAGGACCTCCAGTACATCACCACGTCCGATTACTGGCTTGATGCCGACGAGTCTGTCGATATCGTCGATCGCATCAAGTATGCGACCGGCGGTAGTGTCGAAATCGACCAGAAGTCCTGGTACGTCGAGGACAACTGGAACATCACCGACAACTTCATGTTGTATCTGGGCGTGCGCAACGACTCGTTCGAGAACAAGAACAGCACAGGCGTGACGTTCGTCAAGCAGGACAACATCTGGCAGCCTCGTGTGGGCTTCACCTGGGATGTGACCGGCAACGGCGATAGCAAGCTCTACGCTTCAGTGGGCCGCTACTCGCTTCCGATCGCCGCCAATGTGGCGCTTCGTGCGGCATCTGCCTCGTACTACGTGGAGAACTTCTATACCTACTCCGGCGGCCTGGATCCGGTCACTGGCACCCCGGTCAACATTACCGGACCCTATGATGGTGGCTCTCAGGATCGGATCTACAACGGCGAGGACGGGAGCGTGCCCGATCCGCGCGCGGTCGCATCGCGCGATCTCGATCCCTACACCCAGGACGAGGCCATCCTCGGCTACCAGCACCGGCTTGTGTCCGACAACGCCTTCCTTGACGGCTGGACGCTGGGAGTGAAAGGCACCTATCGCCGTGTCGACACCGCGATCGACGACACTTGCGATGCGCGTGCCCTCTACCGGGCCGGCATCGAGGCAGGTTACGACCTTTCGAACTGGGCGGACGAGTGGACGGTGCCGGGTGGCATCCCGGGCTGCTACCTCTACAACCCGGGCAAGGATCTGACCATCACCACCGACATCAACGTCGATGGCAATCCGGTCACACTGACCGTTCCTGCCGACGCCCTCGGCCCGGAGGCCAAGCGCAACTACAAGGCCGTCACGCTGAGCGCGGACAAGGCGACCGAGAACTGGTACCTGAGCGGTTCGTACACATGGTCCAAGCTGACGGGCAATCTCGAGGGCCTGGTCAAGAGCACCAATGGCCAGGACGACACCGGCACCACGTCTGACTTCGATTTCTCGGAGATCATGATTGGCGCCGATGGTTATCTGTTCAACGATCATCGCCACAGCCTGAAGATCTTCGGCAGTTACGCGCTGAGCGAGCAATGGGAGATCGGCTTCAACCTGCTGGCGCAGTCCGGCTCGCCCATCTCCTGCCTTGGCGGTGGTTACGGCAGCTTCGGCACCCAGTATGGCTATACCGGCGTATTCCACGTATGTGATACCGGCGACATCACCACGGGCTCCAACATCGATCGAGCTGAGGACGATGTGGTCAGTCCTGTTGGCTCTGCCGGCCGGACGCCATGGATCATCACGCTCAGCCCGAGCTTGGTCTACAAGCCCAGCTGGCTCGAGGGGTTGCGGGTGAATGTCGACGTGATCAACGCCTTCAACAACATCAAGCCCGTCCAGGTGTACGAGACCAACTTCGCTTATAACGGCCCCAGCGGCTATCGCAATTACTACAACTACGGTCAGGCGAAGTACTTCTCCGATCCTCGCTACGTCCGGTTCCAGATTCAATACGACTTCTAGTATTGCGGTTCGACCGGCATCGCCGGCTTGCGGTCTCGGCCCGCCTCGTTACGAGGCGGGCCTTTTCATGTACGTATACAGCGGTCCTCAGTGCGCGGCGTCTCGAGTGGCAGCACAAGGAATCCGGCGACGGCACTGGGCGTCACGATCGCGACTTGGACATCACCACTTGAACAGCACCAGGCTCAACGCCAGTGCGGCCATGCCGGCGACCAGGCCGTAGACGGTTTCGTGGCCCTTGGCGTAGCGCTTGGCGGCGGGCAGCAATTCGTCGAGTGCGAGGAAGACCATGACGCCGGCAATGAGCCCGAAGACGGCGCCGAACACCGGTTCGGACAGGAACGGGCGCAGCAGCGCGTATCCGATCAGTGCGCCCAGCGGCTCGGCCAGGCCCGACAGCAGGCAGGCCAGGAAGGCGTAGGTCTTGTTGTTGGTAGCGAAGTACACCGGGACCGCGATCGCGATGCCCTCGGGGATGTTGTGGATTGCGATGGCGAACGCCAACGGCAGGCCGACGCCTGGGTTCTCGATCGTGGCGAAGAACGTCGCCAGGCCTTCCGGGAAGTTGTGCGCGGTGATCGCGACCGCCGTCAGCAGACCGACGCGTTTGACGTAGCTGGCGTTGTGCTCGCGGAAGTACGGGTCGTCGACCTCCAGCCGCTCGTGCGGGTTGGGCACCAGGCGGTCGATGGTGACGATGAACAGCACGCCGCCCAGAAACGCCAGCGTGCCCCAGGTGAAGCCGAGCTGCTCGCCGTAGGCGTCCGTGAAGGCGAGAATCGACTTGTCGAGGATCTCGGTCAGCGACACGTACACCATCGCGCCAGCCGCGAATGCGAGCCCGAACGCGAGCAGGCGTGCGTTGGGCTGCTTGGCGAAGATCACCAGCAGGCTGCCCAGGCCTGTGGCCAGGCCGGCCGCGGTCGTGACCGCGAGCGCGATCAAGAAGTTGTGCGTGGAGATATCGAGCATCGTCAGTGCATCAGATCGGGGGAGGCTCAGTCCGGCGCGGCGTCGGGCGCCGGCGGGTGAGCAGCCATGCTATCGGAAGCCTGCAGCGATCGGTCGCGAACCGCTGCATCGGGTCCGACCTCGGGCGCGGGCCCGAAGATGATCCGCGCCGCGCGCCGGTGGGTCCAGTACGCGAGCGTCCAGTTGAGCAGCACCACGACGCGGTTGCGGAAGCCGATCAGGAAGAACACGTGGGCGACCAGCCAGAACCACCACGCAGGCGCGCCCGAGAGCTTGATGCGCCCCAGATGCGCGACGCCGGCCATGCGGCCGATCGTGGCGAGGTTGCCGTAGTCGCGGTAGACGAACGGCGTCCTGGGCTGGCCGCGCAGGTCGGCGAGCAGGTTGGCGGCCGCGTGCTCGCCCATCTGCTTGGCGGCGGGAGCCACGCCCGGGACCGGGCGCCCGCCGCTCTCGACCGCGACCATGTCGCCGATGGCGTAGATCTCGGGATGGCCGGGCACGGTGAGGTCGGTGGCCACCTGCACACGGCCGGCGCGATCGCGCGGCACATCCAGCAGCGCGCCCAGCGGTGAGGCCGCGACGCCGGCAGCCCAGATCACGGTTCGGGCGGCGATGCGACGCTCGCCGATCCGGTAGCCGTCGGCATCGATCTGGGCGACCGGTTCGCCGGTGAGCACCTCCACCCCGAGCTTTTCCAGCTGGCGGCGCGCCTTGGCCGAGAGGTCCTCGGGGAACGAGGCGAGCACGCGCGGGCCGGCTTCGATCAGCCGGACCTTGGCCAGCGCCGGGTCGATATGCCGGAACTCGCTGCGCAGGGTGTGGCGCGCGATCTCGGCCAGCGTCCCGGCCAGCTCGACACCGGTCGGACCGCCGCCGACGATCGCGAAGCTCAGCCACGCGGCGCGGGCCTCGGGATCAGTCTCGGCCTCGGCGCGCTCGAAGGCGAGCAGCATGCGGCGGCGCAGGTGCAGCGCATCGTCGAGCGTCTTCAGTCCCGGCGCGTGCGGTGCCCAGCGGTCGTTGCCGAAATAGGCGTGGGTGGCGCCGGCGGCGAGCACCAGGCGGTCGTAGCCCAAGGTCATGCCGCCATCGAGGGTGAGCGTGCGAGTCTCGGGCTCGATGCCCTCGACCTCGGCCATGCGGACCTCGACATTGCGCTGGCGTCGCAGGATGTGACGCAACGGCGCGGCGATGTCCGGCGCCGACAGGCCGGCTGTGGCGACCTGGTAAAGCAGCGGCTGGAACAGGTGATGGTTGCCGCGGTCGATCAGGGTGATGCGCACCGGGGCGCTGGCCAGAGCGCGCGTGGCCCAGAGCCCGGCGAAGCCGCCGCCGACGATGACGACGCGAGGAAGGTCGGAAGCGGCGGGCATCGCGGCCTCTCGAAGCGGGGACGTTTCGATTCTAGGTCGAACGCCGTGCACACACGCAAAACCGGGGTCAGAGTCGAATTTTCAAGAAACCGGGGTCAGCGTCCAATTGATTCGCCGCGGCCTGATGGATGCGGCGAATAATCGACTCTGACCCCGGTGTTGATCGCGTGAGCGCTACGTGGTCACAGCCGGGCGCGTTGTGCGGCGAGGGCATCGCGTTGTGCGGTCCAGTCGGCCAGGCGTTGACGCTCCTGTTCGACGACTGTCATCGGCGCGTTATTGACGAAGGTCTCGTTCGACAGCTTGCCGTGGCACTTGGCCAGTTCGCCTTCGACGCGCTTGAGCTCCTTGTCCAGGCGCGCGCGCTCGGCATCGAGGTCGACCAGACCCTCGAGCGGGACGTACAGCGCGAATTCGCCGACCAGGGCGGTCGCCGCCGGTGGCGGGTCGCCTTCGAGGCGGTCGATGCGCGCCAGGCGGACCAGGGAACACAGCTGCGAGTCGAAGCGGCGCAACCGCTCGGTCGACAGCGGGTGGTCCTCGCGGGTCAGCAGCACGATCTGGCGCGACGGCGACACGCCCAGTTCGCTGCGGATGCGGCGCAGTGCGCTGACCATCTGCTTGAGCCATTCGACATCGGCATCGGCCTTCGAGTACGCGGCCACGGCTTGCGCGTCGGCCTGCGGATAGGGACGCAGCGAGATCGTCGTGTCGTCGATGCCCAGCCGCGGCGCGACCTGACGCCACAGTTCCTCGGTGACGAACGGGATCAGCGGATGCAGCAGCCGCAGCAGCGATTCGAGCACGTGCAGCAATGTGCGGCGGGTGCTGTCGGCGGCTGCTTGGTCGGTGCCCAACAGCGCCGGCTTGGCCAGTTCGACGAACCAGTCGCAGAACTGGTTCCAGGCGAATTCGTAGAGCGTCTGCGCGAGCAGGTCGAAGCGGTAGCTCTCGAAGTGCGTGCGGGCCTCGTTGGCGGCCTGGTCGAGGCGCGACAGGATCCACTTCTCGGTGTCGGTCACCGGCCAGGCGGTCTCGGCCGGGGCGGCGTCGAAGCCCTCGGTGTTCATCAGCACGAAGCGCGTGGCGTTCCACAGCTTGTTGCAGAAGTTCTTGTAGCCTTCCGCGCGGCCCAGATCGAACTTGATGTCGCGACCGGGGCCGGCGAGCGCGGCCATCGTGAAGCGCAACGGGTCGGCGCCGTGCGCGGCGATGCCTTCGGGGAACTCCTTGCGGGTGGCCTTCTCGATCTTCGGCGCATCCTTGGGCTTCATCAGTCCGGCCGTGCGCTTGGCGACGAGGTCCTCGATCGCGATGCCGTCGATGATGTCCAGCGGGTCGAGCACATTGCCCTTGGACTTGGACATCTTCTGGCCGTCCTTGTCGCGGACCAGGCCGGTCATGTAGACGTCGCGGAACGGCACCTGGCCGACCAGGTGGTCGGTCAGCATGATCATCCGCGCGACCCAGAAGAAGATGATGTCGAAGCCGGTGACGAGCACGCTCGAGGGCACGAAGTGCGCGAAGCCGCGCGCGTCCATCGCCGTCGCGTCCGGCCAGCCCATCGTGCCGATGGGCCACAGCCCCGACGAGAACCAGGTCTCGAGCACGTCGCTGTCCTGGGTCAGCGCCACGTCAGGCCCCAGGCCCGCTTGCTCGCGTGCCTCGGCTTCGGTGCGGGCGACATAGATGTTGCCCGCGGCGTCGTACCACGCCGGGATGCGGTGGCCCCACCACAGCTGGCGGCTGATGCACCAGTCCTGGATGTTCTCCATCCAGTGGCGATAGGTGTTGGTCCAATTGGGCGGGACGAACTTGACGGCGCCGCTTTCCACGAGCGCCAGGCCGCGTTGGGCCAGGCCGTCCATCGCGACGAACCACTGGTCGGTGAGATAAGGCTCGATGACCTGGCCGGTGCGGTCGCCGCGCGGCACCTGCAGCTTGTGCGGGCGCGCCTGCAGCATCAGCCCCTCGGCCTCGAGTTCGGCGAGCACCGCCTTGCGCGCCTCGAAGCGATCCAGGCCCCGGAAGCGCTCGGGCGCCGCGTCGTTGAGCGCGGCGTCGGGGGTGAACAGGTTGATCGTCGGCAGACCATGGCGCTGGCCGACCTGGTAGTCGTTGAAGTCGTGCGCCGGCGTCACCTTGACCACGCCGGTGCCGAATGCACGGTCGACGTAGGCGTCGCCGATCACAGGGATCGTCCGGCCGGTCAACGGCAGCGCCACGGTCTTGCCGATCAGGGCTGCGTAGCGCGGGTCCTCGGGGTGCACCATCACGGCGGTGTCGCCGAGCATCGTTTCCGGGCGCGTGGTCGCCACGACCAGGTGGTCGCGCGTCTCACGCAGCGTCTCGTTGCCGTCGGCGTCGATCTCGATATGCTCGTAGGTCGCGCCGTCGGCCAGCGGATAGCGGATTTCCCACAGGAAGCCGTCTTCCTCTTCGCTGACGACCTCCAGGTCGGAGATCGCGGTCTTGAGCACCGGATCCCAGTTGACCAGACGCTGGCCACGATAGATCAGGCCTTGTTCGTGCAGGCGCACAAAGGCCTCGACCACCGCCTGCGAGGGGTGCGGGTCCATCGTGAACGTCGTGCGCGACCAGTCGCCCGAGGCGCCCAGTCGGCGCATCTGGCGCTCGATCGTGCCGCCCGACTCGGCCTTCCATTCCCAGACCTTCTCGATGAAGCGCTCGCGCCCCAGCGAATCGCGGGTCTCAGTGCTGCCGGCAAGCTTGAGGTTGCGCGAGACCACCATCTCGGTCGCGATACCGGCATGGTCGGTGCCCATCTGCCACAGCGTGCGATAGCCGCGCATCCGGTGATAGCGCACCAGGGCGTCTTGCAGCGTGTGCTGGAACGCGTGGCCCATGTGCAGCGTGCCGGTGACGTTGGGCGGCGGCAGCAGGATCGTGTAGGCCGGGCCGTCACCCTGCGGGGCGAACACACCGCCAGCCTCCCACTCGGCATACAGGCGGGCTTCGAAGGAACCGGGGTCGTAGCTGGGGGAGAGGGGCATGGTGGGAGCGCCGTGATTCGTGATGGGTGATTCGTGATGTGAAGGCGAGTGTCTGGAGCGGAAGTGCATTGCTCGAACCCCCGGGTCCTGGCGTCCGGCCTTCCGTTCACATGTCGTGCTTGGATACCTCGAGCCCGGCCGCCTTGTAGTGGCGCCAGCGCTCGCGCAGCGGGTCGCGGGCCGAATCGTCGGCAGGGACGACTTCGAGCACGCGTTCAAAGCCGCCGTCGACTGCGGCGTCGCGCAGGTTGATGACCAATGCGCGCATCGGGGTGTCGGTGTCGGGGGCTGCGATCAGCACCGGGGCCTGATCGTCCTCGTCGTCGGTCCCGGCGATCTGGTGCGGGATGTAGTCGTCCTCGCCCATGTCCCAGAGCATGTCGTCGAGCAGCTCGGCCTGCGCCATGTCACGTGCCAGCACCAGCGTCCATTGCTGCGCGGCATAGGCCTTGCGCACCAGTTCGCAGACCAGCCGAAGCGGCTCGTCGCGGAAACGGGGCTTGGCGATCAAATAGAAGTCGGCGCGCATGGAAGAGGCAAGGAGATGTCGTCTTAAGCAGGGATCAAGCGAGCGGGCTAAACCGGGGTCAGAGTGCAATTTCGAACGAGGGGCCAGAGTGCGAACTTCGCCTTGCAAAATTGCACTCTGACCCCGGTTCTCCCGGTTTCAGGCCGTGGTGCGGTCGAGCAGCCACTGCGACAGCAGGCCGACGGGGCGGCCGGTGGCATAGGCCATCTTGCCGCTGCCGCTGGCGCTGCCGGCGATGTCCAGGTGGGCCCAGCGCTGTCCTTCGGTGAAGCGCGAGAGGAAGCAGCCGGCCGTGATCGCGCCGCCCCAGCGGCCGCCGATGTTGTAGACGTCGGCGAAGTTGGAATCGAGCATCGACTGGTACTCGTCCCACAGCGGCAGGCGCCAGGCGCGGTCGAAGACGTGCTCGCCGGCGGCCAGCAGTTCGGCGGCCAGGTCGTCGTGCTTGCTCATCAGGCCGGTGGCCTGCGTGCCGAGTGCGACCATGCACGCGCCGGTCAGCGTGGCGACGTCGACCAGGGCGGCCGGCTCGAAACGCTCGGCGTAGGTCAGCGCGTCGCACAGGATCAGCCGGCCTTCGGCGTCGGTGTTGCCGACCTCGATCGTCTTGCCCGACATGCTGGTGAGGACGTCGGACGGGCGATAGCTGTTGCCGTCGACCGCGTTCTCGACCGCCGGCACCACCACATGCAGGTTGATCGGCAGGTCCAGGCCGACCGCGGACACGAACGTGCCCATGACCGTCGCCGCGCCGCACATGTCGAACTTCATCTCTTCGATGCCGCCCTGCGTCTTGAGGTTGACGCCGCCGGTGTCGAAGGTGATGCCCTTGCCGACCAGGACGTAGGGCTTGGCGTCGCCGCCGTTCTTCCAGCTCAGCACGACCAGACGGGGGCGGTTGGCCGAGCCGCGGGCGACGGCCAGCAGTGAGCCCATGCCCAGTGCTTCCATCTGCGCTTCTTCGAGCACTTCGCACGAGGCCTTGTCGAAACGGTCGGCGAACGTACGCGCCTGCTCGGCCAGGTAGGCTGGGTTGCAGACGTTCGGCGGCAGGTTGCCCAGTTCGCGCGCGAACTTCACGCCTGCGGCAATCGCCTTGCCCTGCGCCAGCGCCTGCTCGTCGTCGCCGACGATGGCGATCGAGGTCAACTTCGCCGGCTCGCGCTTCTTGTTGCGCGCGCCCAGCGTGGCGACGTAGCGATAGGCGGCGTGGTCGGCGGCGATCGCCGCCTGGCGGATCTTCCACGCCGTGTCGTGGCCGGCGACCTCGAGGTCGGCCAATGCCAATGCGGCGCTGGCGACCGTGCCGTCCTTGAGGGCGCGGATCGCATCGCCGACGGCGCGCAGGTACTGGGGCGCACCGAACTTGGTGCGCTCGCCCAGGCCGACCGCCAGCACGCGCGGGGCGGTCACGCCAGGCAGGTCGTGCAGCAGAGTGGTGCGCCCGGGCTTGCCGGGCAGGTCGCCGCGCTGGGCGAGCGCCGACAGGCGACCGCCACTGGCGGTGTCGATGGCGGCGGCCGCGCCCGACAGCGGACCGTCGGCAAAGACACCGACGACCAGGCAATCGCTCGACAAAGTGGGGGGCGCGTCGCGGTTCAGGGAGAATTCGAGGGTCATCAACCAGATTCCATGGGGTGATCGGTACACTTCACGGTCCAGCGGGCGTGGCCTGTGACAGGCTGCGCCATCGCAGATGCGTCGTGAAGGCGCGGCTGGACGAACCCCTAAGTCTAAAGCAAAGCCCCCGCGCCCGATGCCGAAGCTCGACCGCTACCTGTTCCGCGAATTTGCCCAGGCGACCTTCGCGGCGCTGGTGGTGCTGATGATCGTCAGCCTCGGCGGGGTGTTTGCCGACGTGCTCGGCGACATCGCGCGCGGCCGGGTGCCGGCCGGCCTGATGCTGGCCCAGTTGGGCCTGCAGGTCGTCAACTACCTGCCCTTGATCCTGCCGCTGGGCCTGATGCTCGGTCTGATGCTGGCGTTCGGGCGGCTGTATCGCGATTCTGAGATGCCGGTACTGACCTCGGTCGGCGTCGGTCCGGTGCGCCTGCTGCGGCCGCTGGCGCTGGTCGTGGTGCCGATGACGTTGTTCATCGGTGCCTGCTCGCTGTGGCTGGGGCCGTGGGCCCGCGCCTACTCGCAGCAGATGATCGAGGCCGGCCAGCGCAGCCTGCTGGTGTCGGGGCTGGAAGCCGGCCGGTTCGTCGAGTTCCCAGGCGGCAACGGCGTGGTCTACGTCAATGCGATGTCCGACGACGGCAGTCGTCTGGGCCGGGTGTTCGTCTATCGCCAGGACGACGGACGCATGGACGTGACCACCGCCCTGAGCGGCGAGTTGAGCGTCGAGGCGGCGGGGCGGTTTCTGCGCCTCGACGAGGGCTTTCGCGTCGAGGGGCCACTCGATGCCGGGCTCGATTACCGGCTGATGCGCTATGCCAGCAACGAAATCCGGCTGCCGGCGGCCGACCTGGGCGCCGATGCCGACGACCCGACCCTGCAGTCCACGCTGACGCTGCTGGGCGACGACCGGCGTGAGGCCCGCGCGCAGCTGCATTTCCGCCTGGCGCCGCCGCTGCTGGCGCTGGCCTTTGCGCTGCTCGCGGTGCCGCTGGCCCGCAGTCCGCCGCGCCAGGCCCGCTACGGCCGGATGATGATGGGCTTTTTGGCCTACGTCATGGGCATGAACCTGATGATGCTGGGCGCCGACTGGGTCGGCGAGGGCCGGATTCCGGTCGCCCTGGGCTTGTGGTGGCTGGTGCTGCCGTTGCTGGGCTTTGGCGCGTGGCTGTACTTCCGCGATGGCCATGTGGTCGCGCCCAAGTGGAGGCGTGCGCGATGAGGCCGTTGGTGCGGATCCATGATCTCTACGTCGCCCGCATGGTCATCATCGCGGTGTTCGCGACCTGGGTGGTGCTGGTCGGGTTGGATGCGCTGATGGCCGGCGTCAACGAGATCGGCGCCGTTGGGCAGGGCAACTACACCTATATGTCGGCAGTGGCGTACATCCTGCAGACGCTGCCGCGCCGCGCCTATGTGATGTTCCCGACGGCGGCCGTGATCGGGTCGCTGATGGGACTGGGCCAGCTCGCCGCGACCTCGGAGCTGATCGCCATGCGCGCGCTGGGGCTGTCGCGGACACGTCTGGCCATTTCGGTCGCCCTGCCGCTGCTGGTGCTCACCGCACTGATGGTGGTCAACGCCGAGACCCTGGGGCCGATCGCCCAGCGCAGCGCCGACAGCATGAAGTCGGCCCAGCGCTCCAACAATATGGTGGTCGGCCGGTACTCGGGGCTGTGGGCGCGCGAGGGCGACACCTTCCTCAATGCGCAGAACGGCAGCGAGGTCGACGAGGCGGGCGGCAGCCGGATCCAGTTGCAGGACGTGCGCCTGTTCGAGTTCGCGAGCGACGGCCGCCTGGAGTCGGTCGCGCATGCCAAGACCGCCGAGCATGGCGCTGACGGCTGGCTGCTGCGCGACGTGCAGCGCACCTGGTTCGAGCCGCGCGCGGTGACCCGGACCGAAGCGCTGGAGGAGCATTGGGCCTCGCAGCTCGACGCCTCCACGCTGGCAGCCAGCGCCAGCAGCATCTGGCGGCCGCGCTACATGCCGGCCAGCGAACTGCGCGCGGGCATCGAGTATCGCAAGCGCAACCAGCTCGATGCCGGCGAGTTCGAGGAGCATTACTGGGGGCGCTGGTTCTATCCTCTCAATGTGCTCGCGCTGTGCCTGGCGGCGATTCCGTTCGCGTTCGGCTCTCTGCGCAGCGGCAATGCCGGCAAGCGGCTCTTCATCGGCGTGGTGTTCGCGCTCGGCTTCTGGCTCATGCAGATGCAGGTGGTGAAGTTCGCCGCCGTCTACCGGATCGATTTCCGCCTGGCCTATCTGCTGCCGCCCAGCGTGATGCTGCTGGTGTCCTGGCTGCTGTTCCGCCGACGCGGCGCCTGACGGGCGCCGCTGTCGCGTTCGTGAGCCGGCGGGGGCGCATGGCCATGCGTCGTCGTGGGTGCGTTGGGCTGAGCCCGGCGCGTGCCAACTGCTGCAGATCGTCCTAGTGCGTCGACCGCTTGGGGTCGCGCACGATCCGGGTGCCGCTTGCCCGGTCGTGCCAGGTCAGGCGGTCGCGGTCGAGCCAGGCCCACCAGAACCCCAGGCCGCCAGCCAGCAGCGACACCGTTCCGATCGCGAAACGCAGCCACAGCGCGCGCGACGAGGGCTGGCCGCCGTCGCGTCCGCGCACCCGGATGCGCCAGGGCCGCATGCCCAGGGTCTGGCCGCCATGGCGCCAGCTCACCACCGCATAGCCGCCGGTTGCGAGCCAGCAGCACAGCCACAGCAGCCACTGCAGCGCGCTCATCGGCGCGATGTTCTCGTGGGGGTCGTGATGCCCGGCGAAGGTGTAGCCCGCGGTGAACAGGGCCGACAGCAGCAGCCATAACGCAAGTGCCGGCCACAGGTCGTAGACCAGCGCCAGCAGCCGCCAGCCGATCCAGGGGCGGGCAGGGGCGGCGCTACATGAAGGCGATGCGGACATCGCGACAGGATAGCGGCAGCGCTGCCGAAGCGCGCCGCAGTCGCCTGCGTTTCGACGGGCCGACGGTGCCGGGCCGGCCGCCAGGCTCTAAGCTGCGTACGATGACGCCTGCCACCGCCACGCCCGCCGAACGCCGCGCCCTCGTGGTCGGCCTGCCGCCACTGCGCGACGACGATCGCCACGCGATCGAGGGCTTTCTCGACGCGTTCTGGGCGGAGACCGGGATCGCCGCGCAGACCGGTACGGCCTACCGGCGCGACCTCGAAGGACTCGCGCGCTGGCGCGACGGCCGCGATGGCGGTATCGCGAATGCCGACCGCGCCGCGCTGTTCGATTACCTGGCATGGCGCACGCGCCATGGCTGGTCGCCGCGCAGCAATGCGCGGCTGTTGTCGGCGCTGCGTGCGTTCTATGCCGACCGGCAGCGGCGGCATGGCCGCGCCGACGATCCCACCGCCCTGCTCGAGCCACCGAAGCTGCCGCGCCCGCTGCCCAAGGCCCTGGGCGAATCGCAGATCGAGGCCTTGCTCACCGCGCCGGATGTGACCGCAGCCGATGGTCTGCGCGACCGCACGATGCTCGAGCTGATGTACGCCTGCGGTCTGCGGGTCAGCGAGCTGACCGGCCTGCCGGCCAATGGCGTCAACCTGCGCCAGGGCGCGCTGCGGGTCACCGGCAAGGGCGAACGCACCCGCTTGGTGCCACTGGGCGAGGAGGCGCAGCACTGGCTGCAGCGATATTTGGCCCAGGCGCGCCCGGTGCTGGCCGGTGGCAAGCCGCTACCGGCCGACGCGCAGGGCGGCACGCCCCTGTTCCTGACCGCGCGTCGGCTGCCACTGACGCGACAGCAGTTCTGGGGCCTGGTCAAACGCTACGCCGCGATCGCAGGCATCGACCCGGCCCGCATCAGCCCGCACGGCCTGCGCCACAGCTTCGCCACCCATCTGCTCAACCACGGCGCCGACCTGCGCGCGCTGCAGATGCTGCTTGGCCACAGTTCCCTGTCGACGACCCAGATCTACACCCTCGTCGCCCGCGAACAGCTCAAACGCCTCCACGCCACCCACCACCCGAGGGGGTGAGCCCCCGTCGCCCACGCGGCATGCCGCGTGACGGGGGCGAACGCCTCGCGTGCTTCGCGAGGCCGGACGTGCGCCGAAGTGAATAGCCGATCGCAATTCGACGCCGACCGCGCATGCGCGAACGCCCGGCCAAGGATGGCCGGGCTGGGCGTTCGTCAAGCGACTATGCTCCGCCATGGATGGCGGCGGGAGGTACAACTCCGAGGCGGCATGCCGCGTGACGGGGGCGAACGCCTCGCGTGCTTCGCGAGGCCGGACGTGCGCCGAAGTGAATAGCCGATCGCAATTCGACGCCGACCGCGCATGCGCAAACGCCCGGCCAAGGGTGAGACAAGGGCGCTGCGAGGCACCGCCTCGCGCCCTGGGCGAACGCCCCGCGTGCTGTGCGGGGCCGGCCAGCCGGGCCGGGCGTTCATCGAGCGACGAGGTCCGCCATGGACGGCGGTAGGAAGTATCGACGCCGTGGCGGCACTGCCGCGGGGGCTTGGCGAACGCCTCGCGTGCTTCGCGAGGCCGGACGTGCGCCGAAGTGAATAGCCGATCGCAATTCGACGCCGACCGCGCATGCGCGAACGCCCGGCCAAGGGTGAGACAAGGGCGCTGCGAGGCACCGCCTCGCGCCCTGGGCGAACACCCCGCGTGCTGTGCGGGGCCGGCCAGCCGGGCCGGGCGTTCATCGAGCGACGAGGTCCGCCATGGACGGCGGTGAGAGGTATCGACGCCGTGGCGGCACTGCCGCGCGGGCGCCGTGAACGAGAGCGGGGCCGTCAAGGCGCCCGTGGCGCCCGGGTCCCGGCTTCGTGCCAGAATCGGCGCTTCTGGAGTTTCTCCGTCCGCGGTAGCCCGATGCGATGAAGCGATACCTGTTCGCCCTGTTGAGTGCCTTCAGCCTGTCCGCCTGTGCCCAGGGCACGAGCGCCCCCGATGCGACGGGCGCACCGGCCGCGCCGGCTTCGGCCGCGAGTGCCGCTGCCGACGTGGCGCCGCCGCCGGGCACGCCGGCCGCGAGTGCGCGCAACGCGATCCTGTCGATCAACCCGCAGGTCTCGATCGAGAGCATCCACGACGCGCCGCTGCCCGGTTTCCAGGAAGTGATCGTCGCCGGGCAGGTGCTCTACGTCAGCAACGATGGCCGCTACGTCATGCAGGGCAGCCTGTTCGACGCGCAGGAGAAGCGCGACCTGAGCCAGTCCGGCCTGTCGCAGTTGCGCAAGCGCTTGCTGTCGGAGGTGCCCGAGGAGCAACGCATCATCTTCGCGCCCGCCAACCCCAAGTACACCGTGTCGGTCTTCACCGACGTCGAGTGCGGCTACTGCCGCCGTCTGCACGACGACATCGCCGAGTACAACAAGCGCGGCATCGCCATCGAGTACCTGGCCTATCCGCGCATGGGACCGGACAGTGAGGATTTCCGGTTGATGGAGTCGGTGTGGTGCGCGGCCGATCGTCGCAAGGCCTTGACCGATGCCAAGGCCGGGCGTCGGGTGACCTCCCAGCCCTGCGCCAATCCAGTGGCCGCGCATTACGCGCTGGGCCAGCGCGTGGGCCTGACCGGCACCCCGATGATCGTGGCCGAAGACGGCACCCAGATGCCCGGCTACATGCCCCCGGACCAGTTGCTCGCCGCCCTGCAGCGTCTGGCCGGTGCGGCTGGCGGTCGCTGAGCCGGCAATCAGGACGTAACCGGGCGGCAGGCCCGCCCATTGGCTACAATGGGCGGCCCTGAATCACGGTTTGCCCGGACATGATCGTCCTCGAGGGCCAGCAGGCCCTGTCGCCGTTCCGACGCGAGCGGCTTGAAGCGCGTCTGCAAGCGGTCTCGCCGGCGCTGCGCGTCGCCGACGCCTGGCACGTCTACTTCGTCGAGGCCGAACCGGGCCGCACGCCGGACGACGCCACCCTGCGTCGCCTGCTCGAAGTCGACGCCGGTCCCGGGCCGGCGCGTGCACCGGATGCGGTGTCGCGCATCGTCTCGCCTCGGTTGGGCACGATGTCGCCCTGGGCGAGCAAGGCTGGTGAATTGCTGCGCGGCGCCGGGCTGCCGATCCACCGCGTCGAGCGCGGCCTGCGCATCGATCTGCTCGGCGGGTCCGGTTCGGCCGCAGAGCGCGCCGCGGTGGACAAGCTGCTCCACGACCCGATGACCGAGTCGTTGCTCGACGACGTCGACGCGGCGCAGGCGCTGTTCGCCGTGCCGCAGCGTGGCGTGCTCGAGCGCATCCCGCTCGACGCGCTCGAGGCGGCGAATGCACGGCTCGGCCTGGCGCTGGCCGACGACGAGATCGCCTACCTGCGCGAGCGCTTCGGCGTGCTCGGGCGTGCGCCCTCGGATGTCGAACTGATGATGTTCGCGCAGGCCAACTCGGAGCATTGCCGGCACAAGATCTTCAATGCGACCTGGACCATCGACGGCGAGGCGCAGCCGCAGTCGCTGTTCCGCATGATCCGCCATACGCACGCGCAGACGCCCGAGCACACGCTGTCGGCCTACAGCGACAACGCCGCGGTCGTGGAAGGCTATCCGGCGCGTCGCTTCCGGCCCGACCCGGTGTCGTTCGAGTACCGCAGCGAGCCGTTGCTCGACAGCGCGTTCTGCATCAAGGTCGAGACCCACAATCACCCGACGGCGATCTCGCCGTTCGCCGGTGCGGCGACCGGTGCGGGCGGCGAGATCCGCGACGAGGGCGCGACCGGACGCGGCGGCAAGCCCAAGGCCGGCCTGACCGGCTTCACCGTCTCGCACCTGCGCATCCCGACATTGCCGCAGCCCTGGGAGGGCGCGCGCGCGCTCAACCCGCGCATGGCGCCGGCGCTGGAGATCATGCTCGACGGCCCGCTCGGCGGCGCGGCGTTCAACAACGAGTTCGGGCGGCCCAATCTGCTCGGCTATTTCCGCAGTTTCGAACTGGCCGAGGGCGACGACGGGCTGCAGCGCGGCTACGACAAGCCGATCATGCTGGCCGGCGGCCTGGGCGCGATCGACCGCTCGATGGTTGAAAAGAAACGCCTGTCGCCCGGCGATGCGGTCGTGGTGCTGGGCGGGCCGGCGATGCTGATCGGGCTGGGCGGCGGCGCCGCCAGTTCCGTGGCCTCGGGCGAGAGCGCCGAGGACCTGGATTTCGCCTCGGTGCAGCGCGACAACCCCGAGATGGAACGGCGCTGCCAGGAAGTGATCGACCGCTGCGTCGCGTTGGGCGAGCGCAATCCGATCCTGTGGTTCCACGATGTCGGCGCCGGCGGCTTGTCGAACGCGATTCCCGAGCTGCTGCATGACTCGGGCGTGGGGGGCATCATCGATCTGGACCGGGTGCCCAGCGACGATCCGTCGCTGTCGCCGATGCAGCTGTGGTGCAACGAGTCGCAGGAGCGTTACGTCCTGGGCATTCCGCAGGACCGGGTCGACGAGTTCACCGCGATCTGCGCGCGCGAGCGCTGCCCGTTCGCGGTCGTCGGCGTGGCGACCGCCGAAGAGCACCTGACCGTCGGTTATGGCGTCCTGCCGCAATTGCTTTCCCCGCATGCGGGGGAAGGTGCCCGAAGGGCGGAAGGGGGCGAGGCCGCAAGCGGCGGCAGTGAGTGGCAGCACCCGATCGACCTGCCGATGGACGTGCTGTTCGGCAAGGCGCCGAAGATGCATCGCGACAGCGCACGGCTGGCGCCGCACCGCTGGCCGGCCGTCGATACCCGCAGCATCGACCTGCACGAGGCCGGCCTGCGTGTGCTCGCGCATCCGACCGTCGCAGCCAAGCAGTTCCTGGTCACGATCGGCGACCGCTCGGTCGGCGGGCTGACTGCACGCGACCAGATGGTCGGCCCGTGGCAGCTGCCGGTGGCCGACTGTGCGATCACGCTGTCGGATTTCGATGGTTTCACCGGTGAGGCGATGGCGATCGGCGAGCGCACGCCGCTGGCGCTGATCGACGCCGCCGCCGCGGCGCGCATGGCCGTCGGCGAGGCGATCACCAATCTGTGCGCGGCACCGGTGGAGACGCTGCACCGGGTCAAGCTGTCGGCCAACTGGATGGCCGCCGCCGGTCACCCCGGCGAAGACGCCCGGCTGTTCGATGCCGTGCGTGCGGTTGCGATGGAACTGTGTCCTGCGCTCGACCTGTCGATCCCGGTCGGCAAGGACTCGCTGTCGATGCAGGCGCAGTGGCAGGACGCTGCCAGCGCTTCCGCGTTGTCGAGCGATCCCTCGCAGATCGCCAACAACGTGACCCACAAAGTCGTCTCGCCGGTCTCGCTGATCGTCAGCGCGTTCGCGCCGGTGCCGGACGTGCGCACGCAGCTGACACCGTTGCTGGCACGCGCGCCGGGCAGCGAGCTGTGGTTGATCGGCCTGGGCGCGGGCAAGCAGCGGCTCGGTGGGTCGGTGCTGGCGCAGTGCTTCGACGCGTTCGGCGGGCCGTGCCCGGACGTCGACGATCCGGCCCGGCTGAAGGCGTTTTTCGAATTGATCAGCGAGGCCCGCGAGGCCGGCCTGCTGTTGGCCTACCACGACCGCTCCGATGGCGGCGCGTTCGCTGCCCTGTGCGAGATGGCGTTCTGCTCGCGGCAGGGGCTGGAGATCGACCTGGAAGGCTGGGGCGAGGCGCGCCAGCGCGATGCCGTGCGCACGCTGTTCTCTGAGGAACTGGGTGCGGTGGTGCAGATCGCGTCCGAGGACCGGGCCGAGTTCGCCGACCTGGTCGAGCGGCACGGGTTGATCGAGTGCGCGCAGCGCATCGCCCGGCCGACCTCCTCGCCGACGATTCGCGTCCTCGACGGCGAAGACCCGTTGGCCGAATGGAAATGGGAAGCGCTGTTCGACGCGTGGTGGTCGGTGACCCATGCGATGCAGTCGCTGCGCGACAATCCCGAGTGCGCGGACGAGGAGCGTGCTTGCGCACGCGATTTCGCCACGCCTGGCCTGCGTCCGGTGCTCACGTTCGATCCGGCCTCGGCGCCGTACGTCGCCACCGGCGCACGTCCGCGCGTGGCGATCCTGCGCGAGCAGGGGGTCAACGGCCAGATCGAGATGGCCGCGGCCTTCGATCGTGCGGGCTTTGCCGCGATCGATGTGCACATGAGCGACCTCATTGAGGGACGTGTGGACCTGGCGACCATGCAGGGCCTGGCGGCCTGTGGCGGCTTCAGCTACGGAGACGTGCTCGGCGCAGGACGTGGCTGGGCCACCTCGGTGCTCGAGCGGGCGCAACTGCGCGACGCGTTCGCGGCGTTCTTCGAACGTGGCGATACCTTCTCGCTGGGCGTGTGCAATGGATGCCAGATGCTGTCCCAGCTCAAAGCGATCATCCCGGGCACCGAGCACTGGCCGCGGCTGTTGCGCAACCGCAGCGAGCGCTTCGAGGGCCGTGTCGGCCTGCTCGAGGTCGTCGAGTCGCCGTCGCTGTTTTTTGCCGGCATGACCGGATCGCGTATTCCCGTCGCGATCTCGCATGGCGAAGGGCGGGTGCAGTTCGACGATGCGAAGGCGCGCTCCGCGGCGCGGGTCGCGTTGCGCTACATCGAGGGCGATGGCACGCCCGCGGTGCGCTATCCGGCCAATCCCAACGGCTCGCAGGACGCGATCGCCGGGCTGTGCTCGGACGATGGGCGCGTGACGATCCTGATGCCGCACCCCGAGCGCACCCCGCGCGCCGTCAACTTCAGTTGGGCCCCGGCCGATTGGTCGGACATCAGCCCGTGGATGCGGATGTTCGACAACGTGCGCAGGTCCGTGGCCTGAACTGACGCGATTCGTCACTTTCGCGCAAACCTGTCCAGATCGGGACCCGGCCTATTGGCCGGGTCCCGTCGTCATGCACGCGCGTTCTCCTGTTGCCCACACCGGAGGTACGGTTCTAGAGCAGCCGTGCGCGGTGGAAAATGCCCATGAATTCAGTGTGTTGACGGTCCTGGCCGTTTCGGCTCGACGTCGACTGTAAAACGACCGCGAGGCGCCCCCTTCGTCACCCAACTGACCTCCTGCGGCAGTGCCCCTTGACGCGACGCGTCAGTCTGGGGAGAGTCGGCATCCGGTCGGTCGTTTGGGGACGATTCAAGTTGCGTACACTCGCCATTCATGAAGTTCGCGCTGCAAGGCGCAGTTCCGCGCCAGGCGCGGGTTCCCAGCCCCACTGAATTCCATCGCAAAGCCGCTCGGTCGATCGTCGACCTGCGGCTTTTTTTTCGCCCGTATTCCATCAGACCAACAAGCACTCCGAGGGGAAGCCGTATGAACCGGATCTATCGCAAGGTGTGGAACAAGTCGCTCGGCCAGATCGTCGTCGCCTCCGAACTGGCGACCGGCGACGGCGTCGGTGCGACCATCGCCGTCGGTCGGAGCGCACGGCCCGCGCTGCTGGCGCTGGCGCTGATGGCTGCCATGCCTGCTGCCTGGGCACAGGTCGCCATCGGCGAGCTCGCCGAGTGCACGGTTGGCGGCGTGACCTATGAATGCATCGTGCCGGGGGGCGCGAGTGCTGCGGTGGGGGCGGTCGCCATTGGTGGTGCAGCGCAGGCGGGCGGTGTGACGTCCACCGCCGTGGGCACGCAGACGGTCGCCACCGGGTTCGCCTCGGGTGCCTTCGGCGCGTCGGCGCGCGCCACGGCCCTCCAGGCGCTCGCACTCGGTGCGAATGCACGCGCGATCGCCGCCGACAGTGTCGCGCTGGGTGCCAATTCGCGCGCGAACCGCGCCAATACGGTGTCCGTAGGTGCCGAAGGCGAGGAGCGCCAGATCGTCAACGTGGCCGCGGGCGTAGAGGCCACCGATGCCGTCAACCGCGCGCAGCTCGATGCCGTTGCCGCCGTCGCGGATGTGACTGCGCAGTACGTCGCGGGGACCGGCGAAGGTGCGGCGGCTGCCGACGGCGATGTCGCCTTCGCCGCCGGCTCGGATGCGACGGCCGGCGGTGATGGCAGCGTTGCCGTCGGCGCGGGCAGCAGCGCATCCGGGATCGAAGCCACGGCGGCGGGCTATGGCAGCGATGCGTCGGGCGAACTCGCGAGCGCGATCGGTGCCGAAAGCATTGCCAGCGGCGGCATGTCGGCCGCACTCGGCTTCCAGGCGGCGGCCGAGGGCGAGTGGTCGACCGCAGTCGGCGCGCTGGCGTCTGCGAGTGCACAGGAAGCCACGGCGCTCGGCAATGGCAGCGCGGCCAGTGGTGTCGCCTCGACCGCCGTCGGCACTGGCGCTGTGGCGTCGGCCGACAACAGCGTCGCGCTGGGCGCCAACTCGGTGGCCGATCGCGAAGACAGCGTCTCGGTGGGCTCTGAAGGTGCTGAGCGCCAGATCACCAATGTCGCCGATGGCGAGAACGTCACCGACGCCGTGAACCTGGGCCAGTTGCAGGAGGCGACGGCCTACAACCAGTACTTCCGCGCGACCGGCGACGGCGAGGCCTCCGCCGACGGCGAAGACGCAACCGCGTCGGGCTCGAATGCGATCGCCGAGGCGGATTATTCGACTGCGGTCGGTTCGACGACCTATGCATCCGGCATTGGGTCTTCGGCCTTCGGCAGCGGCGCGAGCGCCAGCGGCCAGTACGCGACGGCGTCGGGCTACAACGCGGTCGCCGAGGGCGACTCGAGCACGGCCGTCGGCGGTTGGCTGTACTACGAGGATGAGAACGGCAACGTGTTGCTGGACCAGACCACGACGGCCAGCGAAGTCGGCGCGTCGGCGCTGGGCGCCGGTGCGCAGGCACTCGGTGCGTTCAGTACGGCCACTGGTGCGGCGGCGAACGCGACGGGCACGCAGTCGACGGCGCTCGGCTACAGCAGCAGTGCGGTCACCGACGGATCGAGTGCGTTGGGTGCGTTCTCTGAAGCAACCGGCGGCTTCGCCACCGCGGTGGGCTACGGCAGCGTCGCCAGCGGCGACTACGGCCTGGCGGTCGGTGGCATCGCGGACTACGGCGACCTGCTGATCGGCTTCCCCGGTTTGATCCTGCAGGCGACCGAGGCCAGCGGCGTGGCATCGACCGCGCTGGGCAACGGCGCACTGGCAACCGACCTCGGCGCGACCGCTGTTGGTACGTTGGCCGAGGCGACCGGGGTGCAGGCGACATCGTTGGGCACACTGGCGTATGCGACCGCGGACGGCGCGTCGGCTCTGGGCAGCGGCAGTTCGGCCAGTGGAGTGGATTCGACGGCGATCGGCTTCCTGGCCGGTGCGTCGGCCGACAACAGCGTGGCCTTGGGTGCGAGCTCGGTGGCCGATCGCGAGAACAGCGTGTCGGTCGGTGCGGCGGGCAGCGAGCGGCAGATCACCAATGTCGCGGCGGGCGCCGAGGCGACTGACGCGGTCAACGTCGCGCAACTCGAGGAAGCGACCCAATACAACAAGTACTTCGCCGCGTCGGGTGGTGAGGACAGCGATAACGCCGCATATGCGGACGGCGACTACGCCACCGCGGCGGGCGAATCGGCCCTGGCTTCGGCGCAGGGCGCTTCGGCGTTCGGCAGCGGCGCGTTCGCGCTCGGGGAGAATGCGACAGCGGTCGGCTTCAACGCCGTGGCCGATGGGCAGAACAGTGCGGCGTTCGGCGCAGGCGCCGAGGCGCATGGTGCGGCGAGCGTGGCGGTGGGGGGCAATGCTGTCGACGAGAATGGCGAGCCGCTGCTGACGCTCGGTGGGCAGCCGGTCGAGACCTCGGCCACGAGCGCAGGCGTGGCCGGCACTGCGGTTGGCGCAAGTGCGGAGGCCGCCGGCTTCGCATCGTCGGCCTATGGCGTGGGCGCGTCGGCGCTGGGCGCGCAGTCGTCTGCGTTCGGTGCGATCGCCACGGCTTCGGCGGACTATGCAACGGCGGTCGGCACGCAGGCGATCGCCAGTGGTGCGAGCAGCGTCGCCGTCGGTGGGCCGGCGGATCTGATCCCCGGCCTGGGTCTGCTGGTCTCGACCCGGGCTTCGGGCGACGGCGCGGCCGCGTTCGGCAGCGGCGCGATCGCCTCGGGAACCAACGGCACCGCGGTCGGCACCCTCACCGAGGCCGAAGGCGAAGGTAGCGTCGCGCTGGGCTACTTCGCCTATGCGCCCGGCACCAATGCCGCCGCGTTGGGCGCCGAGTCGTGGGCCAGCGGCGAGAACAGCACGGCGGTGGGCTTCTACAGCACGGCCTTGGCCGATAACAGCGTGGCGCTGGGCGCCAACTCCACGGCTGATCGCGACAACACGGTGTCGGTCGGTTCGGCAGGTGAGGAACGACAGATCACCAACGTCGCCGAAGGTACCGAGACGACCGACGCCGTGAACCTGGGCCAGCTGCAGGAAGCCACGGCTTACAACCAGTACTTCCGTGCGACCGGCGACGGCGAAGCCTCCGCCGAGGGCGAAGACGCAACCGCGTCGGGCTCGAATGCGATCGCCGAGGCGGATTATTCGACCGCGATCGGCTCGACGACCTACGCCTCGGGCGTCGGGTCGTCGGCCTTCGGCAGCGGCGCGAGCGCCAGCGGCCAGTACGCGACGGCGTCGGGCTACAACGCGCTGGCTGAAGGCGACTCGAGCACGGCGGTTGGTGGCTGGCTGTACTACGAGGATGAGAACGGCAACGTGTTGCTGGACCAGACCACGACGGCCAGCGAAGTCGGCGCGTCGGCGCTGGGCGCCGGTGCGCAGGCACTCGGTGCGTTCAGTACGGCCACTGGTGCGGCGGCGAACGCGACGGGCACGCAGTCGACGGCGCTCGGCTACAGCAGCAGTGCGGTCACCGACGGATCGAGTGCGTTGGGTGCGTTCTCTGAAGCAACCGGCGGCTTCGCCACCGCGGTGGGCTACGGCAGCGTCGCCAGCGGCGACTACGGCCTGGCGGTCGGTGGCATCGCGGACTACGGCGACCTGCTGATCGGCTTCCCCGGTTTGATCCTGCAGGCGACCGAGGCCAGCGGCGTGGCATCGACCGCGCTGGGCAACGGCGCACTGGCAACCGACCTCGGCGCGACCGCAGTCGGTACGTTGGCCGAGGCGACCGGGGTGCAGGCGACATCGTTGGGCACACTGGCGTATGCGACCGCGGACGGCGCGTCGGCGCTGGGCAGCGGTAGTTCGGCCAGTGGAGTGGATTCGACGGCGGTCGGCTTCCTGGCCGGCGCATCGGCCGACAACAGCGTGGCGCTGGGTGCGAGTTCGGTCGCCGACCGGGAGGACAGCGTGTCGGTCGGTTCGGCGGGCAACGAGCGGCAGATCACCAATGTCGCCGAAGGCACCGAGACGACCGACGCCGTGAACCTGGGCCAGTTGCAGGAGGCGACCGCCTACAACCAGTACTTCCGTGCGACCGGCGACGGCGAAGCCTCCGCCGAGGGCGAAGACGCAACCGCGTCGGGCTCGAATGCGATCGCCGAAGCGGATTACTCGACCGCAGTCGGTTCGACCACCTACGCCTCGGGCGTTGGGTCGTCGGCGTTCGGCAGTGGCGCGAGTGCGAGTGGTCAGTACGCGACGGCGTCGGGCTACAACGCGGTGGCCGACGGCGACTCGAGCACCGCGGTTGGTGGCTGGTTGTACTACGAGGATGAAAACGGCGGCGTCGTGCTCGACAAGACGACAATGGCCATTGAAGTCGGCGATTCGGCATTCGGTGCAGGCGCGCAGGCGACTGGCGGATTCAGCACGGCCACTGGCGCAGCCTCGAGCGCGAGCGGTCTGCAATCCACGGCGACTGGCTACTCGAGTGAGGCTGCGGGCGACTACAGCGTCGCGAACGGTGGCTTCAGCGTCGCGAGCGGTCGAGGTGCCACTGCACTCGGATATGCGACAGAGGCATCGAACCAGTACGCCACGGCGGTCGGCTGGGGCGCGGTGGCCAGCGGTGCGGGCAGTACGGCGGTTGGCGGTATGGGAGATCTGGTGCCTGGCTTGGGCTTCCTGGTCCCAGCCGAAGCGGCTGGCACGGCTGCTTCCGCGTTTGGCTCGGGATCGGGTGCATGGAGCAACTACACCACTGCGATCGGCGCCCTGGCGCAGGCCGACGGGGTGGGCGCGACGGCGCTGGGCTACTTCGCCTATGCCCAGGCCGAGACTTCGACTGCGGTGGGTGCGCGGTCCTGGGGCAGCGGCGATCGTGCCACTGCGGTGGGCTACTACACCACTGCTGAAGGCGACGACAGCACTGCATTGGGCGTCAACGCGTTCGCATCGGCCGACAACAGCGTCGCGTTGGGCGCGAATTCGGTCGCCGACCGAGTGGACAGCGTGTCGGTCGGTTCGGAAGGCAACGAGCGTCAGATCACCAATGTCGCGGCGGGCACCGAGGACACCGATGCGGTGAATCTGGCGCAGCTCAATGCTGCCGCGGATGGCGCCCTGCTCGCGGGCCGCTACTTCCGTGCCACCGGCGACGGCGAGGCCTATGTCGAAGGTGAGGACGCGATCGCAGCAGGCTCGAATGCGATTGCCGAAGCGGACTATGCGACCGCGATGGGTTCGACGACCTATGCCTCGGGTGTCGGTTCGTCGGCCTTCGGCAGCGGCGCGAGCGCAAGCGGTCAGTACGCGACGGCATCGGGCTACAACGCGGTCGCCGAGGGCGACTCGAGCACGGCCGTTGGCGGTTGGCTGTACTACGAGAACGAGGATGGCGAGGTGGTGCTCGACCAGACGACGACCGCCAGCGAAGTCGGCGCGTCTGCCTTTGGCGCCGGTGCGCAGGCACTCGGTGCGTTCAGTACGGCCACTGGTGCGGCGGCCAGCGCGACGGGTGCGCAGTCGACGGCGCTCGGCTACAGCAGCAGTGCGATCACCGACGGATCGAGTGCGTTGGGTGCGTTCTCTGAAGCAACCGGCGGCTTCGCCACCGCGGTGGGCTACGGCAGCGTCGCCAGCGGCGACTACGGCCTGGCGGTCGGCGGCATCGCGGACTACGGCGACCTGCTGATCGGCTTCCCGGGCTTGATCCTGCAGACGACCGAGGCCAGCGGTGTGGCGTCGACTGCGCTGGGCAACGGCGCCTGGGCGACTGACGTCGGCGCGACTGCTGTCGGTACGTTGGCCGAGGCGACGGGTGTGCAGACAACGTCCGTCGGCGCGTTGGCCTACGCAACCGCGGATGGTGCCTCGGCGCTGGGCAGCGGCAGTTCGGCCAGCGGCGTCGACTCGACCGCAATCGGCTTCCTGGCCGACGCGTCGGCCGACAACAGCGTGGCGCTGGGTGCGAACTCGGTGGCCGACCGGGCGGATAGTGTGTCGATCGGCGCGGAAGGCAGCGAGCGGCAGATCACCAACGTCGCGGCGGGTACGCAGGCGACCGATGCGGTCAATGTTTCGCAACTCGAGCAGGCGACCCAGTACAACAAGTACTTCGCCGCGTCGGGCGGTGAGGACAGCGAAGGCGCCGCCCATGCGGATGGCGATTACGCGACGGCGGCAGGTGAGTCGGCGCTCGCGTCGGCGCTGGGGGCCTCGGCGTTCGGTAGTGGTGCACACGCGTCTGCAGCGAACAGTGTGGCCATTGGCTTCAACAGCTTCGCCGCAGCGGAGGGCGCGGTCGCAATCGGCGGCCTTGGCCAGGCTTACGACGAGTTCAACAGTCCGATCATGGAAGACGGCGAGGCTGTGCTGGTATCGACACAGGCTGAGGCGGGTGGCACTGCTGTCGGCTCGGGCGCGCTTGCGACGGGACAGAATGCCACCGCGTTGGGCAATGGTGCCCAGGCGCTGGGTGACAACAGCTATGCCGGCGGCGTGAAGTCGCGGGCCACCGGTAACTGGAGCACAGCCGTCGGTAGCAATGCTTGGGCCAGTGGCGACGATGCCACCGCGACCGGCGCTTACGCTTGGGCGACCGCCAACGGTGCCACGGCATACGGTACGTCCGCATGGGCGACGTCGGCGAATGCCTCGGCGTTCGGCTATGGCGCCTGGGCCGACGGATCAGGCGCGACCGCGTTAGGCATGGACACATGGGCCGATGGCGTCAACGCCATTGCTGTGGGACGTGGTGCGTTGAGCACTGCTGACCAGGCGATCGCGATCGGCGCGACGTCGCTCGCTGACGGCATTGGCGCGATCGTTGTGGGACGCGGCGCCTTAGGCCTTGCGGATGGCGGGGTAGCGCTGGGCTCCCGTGCCATGGTCGATGCCGAGGGCGGTCTCGCGCTCGGTGCCAACACCAGCGTCGTGTCCGAAGGTAGCGTTGCCCTCGGCGAAGGCGCACGCGCGGACCGGGCCGGCACAGTGTCAGTCGGTGCGTCGGCGGTGTGGACCGACGAGTACGGCGTCACGCATGAGGCGAGACAGCGTCAGATCACCAACGTCGCGGCCGGTACTGAAGACACCGACGCGGTGAATCTGGCGCAACTCAACAGCGTCGCCGACAGCGTCGGCAACCTGGCTGAGACTGCGTTGGTGTACGACGACGAGAGCAAAGCCCGAGTCACGCTGGGGGGGGGCGATGGCACGGTGATCGGTAATGTCGCGGCTGGCGAGGTCGCTGCCGACAGTTCCGAAGCCGTTAACGGCAGCCAGTTGTTCGAAACCAACGAGCGCGTCGGCATCGTGGAAGGTCGTGTTGACGCGCTCGACGGGCGTATCGGCGACATCGAAGGCGTCACTGCGAACGCGGTGACCTTCGACGACGCCGATCACGGCTCGATCACCTTGGCCGATGAAGGCACGGTGATCTCCAACGTCAAGAACGGCGACGTCTCGGCGACGAGCACCCAGGCGATCAACGGAAGCCAGCTTCACGGTGCGATGCAGTCGGCGGCCGACATCTTCGGCGGTGGTGTCACGATGACGGCCGCCGGCACGCTGAGCATGCCGAGCTACGCGATCCAGGGCGCCAGCTACACCTCGATCGGCGACACCTTCGCTGCACTCGACAACCAGATCACCGAGCTCAAGACGCGTGTGGGCCAGGTCGAGACGGTGATCGAGTCCGGCGCCGGCACCAATGACCAAGTGGCGGTGGGCGGCGATACGCCGGCGACGATCGCCGACGGCTCCAACGGTGTCGCGGTCGGTGACGGTGCCCAGACCGGGGGGCAGAATGGCGTGGCGGTGGGTGGCGATGCCTACGCGCATGGTCCCAACGACACCGCCATCGGCGGCAATGCCAAGGTGTACGCGGACGGCAGCACGGCGCTCGGTGCCAACACGACGATCACCGCCGAGGCGACCAACGCAGTGGCTGTCGGTGAGGGTGCGAGCGTGAGCGCGGCGTCGGGTACGGCGCTGGGACAGGGGGCGTCGGTCACTGCGGAGGGGGCGGTGGCGCTGGGACAGGGTTCGGTCGCCGACCGCGCCAACACCGTCTCGGTCGGCAGCGCGGGCAATGAGCGTCAGATCACCAACGTCGCGGCCGGTACCGCTGCGACCGACGCGGCCAATGTCGGCCAGGTCAACGCAGGGGTCAGCGAGGCGAAGGCCTATGCCGACACCACCGCGACGCAGGCGGTGGCCACGTCCAAGGCCTACACCGACCAGAAGTTTGCGACCTGGAACGACAGCTTCGAAACGTTCAAGGGCGATGTCGATCGCCGGTTCTACGACACCGAGCGTCGCATCGACCGTCAGGGCGCGATGGGGGCCGCGATGTTGAACATGGCCACCAGCGCCGCCGGCATCCGCACGCAGAACCGCGTCGGCGTCGGTGTCGGCTTCCAGGGCGGCGAGAGCGCGCTGTCGCTCGGCTACCAGCGCGCGATCAGCGAACGCGCCACGATCACCGTGGGCGGTGCGTTCAGCGGCGATGAGAAATCCGTGGGTGTGGGCGCCGGCTTCGGCTGGTAATCCCGCGGGGACCGGTGGGCTTTGCCCGCCGGTCCGCGGTTCGATGGCATCGGGGCCACCTGCTGCCATCCATGCGACGTCCGTCGGGGCGGCGGCCTTGTGCTGCCGTGCCGACGCTTCCGAGGTCCAAAACTTCAACGAGGGTCCAAAATGAAGAACAGCATCATCCCCAGCGCCCTGGCCATCGCGGTCGGTGCGGTGCTCGCCACCGGTGCCGTCCATGCGGGCAAGACCCAGCGCCCGTCCGACAAGGCGGGGGCCGAGGTGCCATTGCAGCAATCGGACGCGACCCCGATCCGACGCTTCATCGTCGAGTATCGGGATGGCGCGCGGGAGCGGCAGGACCAGCAGGCAGCGGTTGCGGGTGTGCGTACCGCGCTTGCCCGCTCGGGCATCGTGCGCGGTGCCACCAAGGCGAACAACGTGCAGTACCTGCGCACGCTCGCGACCGGGCATCAGGTGATGCGCCTGGCCCAGGGCGTGGACCGTGTCTCCGCCGAAGCCCTGATGCGCCAGATCGCCGCCGATCCGAACGTCAAGTCGGTCGCGCCAGACCGTCTGCGCCAGATCGCTGCCGCGCCGGTGCAGCCAGCCTACGTCCCCAACGATCCGGGGCTGGAATGGCAGTGGCACATGCTCGCGCCCGACGGCACCGTGACCGGCGATGGCGGCCCCAACCGCGGCGGCGTCAACGCGCCCGCCGCGTGGGACCTCACGGACGGCGACGGCATCACGATCGCGGTGCTCGACACCGGCATTACCGAACACCCCGACATCGACAGCTCGCTCGGCGATGCCGGCTACGACTTCATCTCCGACAAGCTCGTGTCTGGCCGCACCACCGATGACCGCGTGGCGGGCGGTTGGGACCTGGGTGACTGGACGATCGGCTACCCCGGCGCGGAGACCTGCCAACAGCGCAACAGCAGCTGGCACGGCACCCACGTCGCCGGGACCGCCGGTGCGCAGCGGACCGACAACGGTGTCGCGGTCGCCGGCGTTGCCTACGGCGCCAAGATCCTGCCGGTCCGCGTCCTTGGCCATTGCGGTGGCTACGATTCGGACATCGTCGACGCCATCATCTGGGCGGCGGGCGGAGACGTGGATGGCGTGCCGGCCAATGCCAACCCCGCGCATGTCATCAACCTGAGCCTGGGCGGCACCGGGGCCTGTTCGGCAGCCGAGGCCGACGCGATCGCGCAGGCGAATGCGCTGGGCGCGACCGTGGTGATCGCCGCGGGCAACAGCAATGCCGACGTGGCGAACTTCTCGCCGGCGAACTGCCCGGGCGCGATCGCCGTCGCGTCCAACGGCATCACCAGCCGCCGTGCGTACTACTCCAACTACGGCACGGGCATCGACATCTCGGCCCCGGGTGGCGGCGTCTACGCCAATGACAGTAGTTCGGGCACGCAGATCAATGACGGCTTCGTGTGGCAGGCCAAGAACCCGAGCACGACGACGCCCACGCCGCTGGCCAGCTTCACCAACGTCCCGACCGCTGGCACCGCCGGCACCTCGCAAGCCTCGCCGCACGTCGCCGGCGTGGTTGCGCTGATGCAGGGTGCGCGCCTGGCCGCTGAGCTGCCGCTGCTCACCCCGGAGGAAGTGCTCGATGTGCTCAAGCGCACCGTCACGCCCTTCACGGTGGCCCCGTCGACCAGCCAGCCGATCGGCCCGGGCATCGTCAATGCCGGCGCCGCGGTGCTCAAGGCCATCGAGCCGCCGTGCGATCCGGAAGTCGAGAGCTGCGCGCCGGATTCGACGCCGATCAGCAATGGCGTGCCCATGCGCAGTCTGGCGGGTACGGCGGGCAGCGAGACGCTGTACTCGATCGAAGTGCCGGCTGGCGTGACCGGCGCGCTGACGATCACCACCAGTGGTGGCAGCGGTGACGTCTCGCTCCATGTCAGCCTCGACGAGGCGCCGGCACAGACCGGGACCTGGAACTCGACGCGTCCGGGTAACACCGAGACTGTCCGGATCAATCGGCCAGCCGCGGGCATCTACTACATCAAGCTGGCCGGCACGCGCGCCTACAGCAACGTGACTCTGCAGGCGAAGTTCACGGCGCCGGCTCCGGTGGTTTAAGACCGCCGCCGCACCCGCAAGGACGCGGGTGCGGTCCACCATTCGAGCCCGCGGCCAGCCGCGGGCTTTTTGCGGCGCTTTTCCCGAATCAAGGCGGGCGTTGGCGTTCACTTCGGATGAGTGGCGCAGGGGCCGCCCACCCGAAAAACCGGGGTCAGAGTGCAAATTAGCCTGGGGAAATTGCACTCTGACCCCGGTTCTGGACGCGTGCGGCCCGACTTCGGGCGGATGCGGAGTCGCCCACGGAAGGCGTCGCGCACGGTCGGCCTCTCTCTGTGCGTGTAGCGGGCGGGCCCGAGCGGTACAGGCCGCATCTGGGATACTGTCGCGCCAGGTTCCCGCCCAGATCGCCATGTCCAAACCTTCCGGTCCGCGCCGTTCCCCGGTCGAGAAAGCCGCCCGCCGCGCGCAGGGCACGCCGATCCATGCGCAGCTGCGCGACGGCGATGGTCGCGTGTTGGCCGGTGCGACGCTGGAAGACGGCGAGTGGACGATGGTGCTCGCCGGTCGCCCGGTGGCGAGTACGCCGAGCGCCGCGATGCTGCTGGCGATGCTGCGCCACACCGCCGCGGTGCAGGGGCGGGCCGGTGTGCGGACCCGGCTGTCGGTTTCCAAAGTCCTCGACGCCGCCGCGTGCGCGGAGGCGCAGGCGGCCGGTCGTACGCTCGCCGCGCACCTGGACTGGCTCGAGGCCGAGCGGCGGACGCGCAACGACCCGGCGCCGGCCGTGCATTGAACGCGAGCGCCCGGCACGGCCTGCTGAACGATGAACCGTGCAGGCGATGTCGAGGGCGCCGGCGGTCGTCGTCGCTATCATCCGCGGCTCGTCCGTTCGGTACGCCTGCGATGGTTCGCTTCCGTCTGTTGCCCGCCCTGGTGTCGTTGCCTGTCGCCGTCGTGTTGCTGGCCGGCTGTGGGCGCAACGTGCGCGAGGACGTGCCATTCATGGGCGAATCGTTCGATGCCGACGATATCTACTCGCGCACCTACGCCCTGCCGCCGGCCCAGGCGTGCAGCGCGGCCCGGTTGGCATTGCTCGGGCAGGGCTACGCGGTCGGCAAGGCAGGAGATGACGCGGTCGAAGCGACCAAGAACTTCCAGCCCGAGGACGAGGTGCACACGCAACTGTCTGTGCGCGTGTCGTGCGTGCCGCGCGGCAGCGACCGGACGTTGCTGTTCGTCAGCGCGCTGCTCGACCGCTACGTGCTGCGCAAGAGTTCGAACTCGGCGAGCCTGGGCGTCGGTGCGCTCGGCTCGTTGTCGGTGCCGATCGGCAGTCGCGAGGATTCGCTGGTGCGCGTGGCCAGCAGCACCGTGCAGGATGCCGGCTTCTACCGCCGGTTCTTCGAGCGGGTGGGCTACTACGTCCCGAGCCCGGCGAACGAGGACCGCCGCCCGCCAGCGGCCCAGGACGGTGAGGATCCGCCCCCCGACGATCTGCACCGCCCGGCACGGGACGACGCGCCGCGCTGAGCCCCGGCTACGACCGAACTGCTACAGTCGCCCGGTCCATCGCCGCTGGGGTCGTGTCTGGTGAATGCCGTGCTGGAGGGGTCCGAGGCGTCGTCCGCTGCGCCGGAGCTGCGGGTCATCGCGCGGCTGCGCGACAACGGCCGGCTCAAGGACGTCGATCTCGCCCGCGCGCAACGCTTGCACGCCGAGGCGGGGGGCAGCCTGCTGGGGCTGTTGGCCCGGCTGGGCCTGGTGTCCGAGCGCGACCATGCTGAAGCCTGCGCTGCGGAGTTCGACTTGCCGCTGTTGGCCGGCCGCGAGTTGCCCGACGAGCCGCCCGAGCTGGCAGAAGGCGCGACGCCGCTGTCGGTGCGCTTCCTGCGCCAGTTCCACGTGCTGCCGATCGGCGAGCAGGATGGCCGCCTGCGTCTGTGGATGTCCGACCCCTTTGATGCTTACGCACGCGATGCGGTGCGCCTGGCGACCGGGCGCGAGCCGGTGCCGGCGGTGGGCCTGCGTTCGGAAATCGACGATGCGATCGAGCGCTGGCACGGCCAGGGGCGCAGTGCGATGGGCACGATCGTCGAGTCGGCCGACGGCGAGGGCGGCGGCGATGTCGACGATGTCGAGCACCTGCGCGACCTGGCGTCCGAAGCGCCGGTGATCCGGCTGGTCAACCTGGTGATCCAGCGCGCGGTCGAGCTGCGCGCCTCCGACATCCACATCGAGCCGTTCGAGAGCCGGCTCAAGGTCCGCTACCGCGTCGATGGCGTGCTGATCGATGGCGAGAGCCCGCCGGTCAATCTGACCGCCGCGGTCATCAGCCGCATCAAGATCATGGCCCGGCTCAACATCGCCGAGCGTCGCCTGCCGCAGGACGGACGCATCATGCTGCGCGTGCAGGGCAAGGAGCTCGACCTGCGCGTGAGCAGCGTGCCGACCGCGCACGGCGAGAGCGTGGTGATGCGTCTGCTCGACCGCGAGACGGTGGTGTTCGACTTCCAGCGGCTGGGCTTCGACGGCGAATTCCTGCCGCAGTTCCAGAAGGTGCTCGACCAACCACATGGCATCCTGCTGGTGACAGGTCCGACCGGCTCGGGCAAGACGACGACGCTCTACACCGCGCTGTCCCAGCTCAATACGCCGGACGTGAAGATCATCACCGTCGAGGACCCAGTCGAGTACCAGATCGAGGGCATCAACCAGATCCAGGCCAAGCCGCAGATCGGCCTGGACTTCGCCAATGCGCTGCGCTCGATCGTGCGCCAGGATCCGGACATCATCATGATCGGCGAAATGCGCGACCTGGAGACCGCGCGCATCGCGATCCAGTCGGCACTGACCGGCCACCTAGTGCTCAGCACGCTGCACACCAACAACGCGGCCGGCGGCATCACCCGCATGCTCGACATGGGCGTGGAGGACTACCTGCTCACGTCCACGGTCAACGGCATCCTGGCCCAGCGCCTGGTGCGCCGGCTCGAACCGACACACGCGGTGCGCTATGCGGCCTCGCCCGAGGAGATCGAGCGCTTCGAGCTGCGCCGCCATCAGCCCGAGGGCGAGATCCACCTCTACCGACCGGGCCCGTCGGCCGCGGCGCCGACCGGCTACCTGGGACGCACGACGATCGTCGAGTTCCTGGTCATGAACGACGAGATCCGGCGCGCGGTGATGCGCCATGCGGGCATGGGCGAGCTCGAAGACCTCGCGCGCCGCGCTGGCATGCGCACGATGTACGAAGACGGCATCGCCAAGGCCTTGCGCGGGCTGACGACGATCGAGGAAGTGCTGCGGGTGACGGAGGAAGCCTGATGCCGTACGAATCGCACAGCACCGACCGCCATACACCCAGCACGATGCGATGACCCTCTATCGCTACAAGGCCCTCAACGCCCGCGGCGAAGTGCTCGACGGCACCATGGATGCCGCCAGCGAGGCCGAGGTCGCGCTGCGGTTGCAGGAGCAGGGCCACCTGCCGGTGGAGGCGCGTCCGGCGAGCGAAGCACGCGGACTCGGCGACTGGCGAGCGGCGTTCAAGCCCAAGCCGTTCTCCGGGCAGCGGCTGGTGCAGTTCACCCAGCAGCTGGCAACGTTGCTGCATGCCGGGCAGCCACTCGACCGCGCTCTGACGATCCTGCTCGATCTGCCTGAGGAACCGGAGGCCAAGCGCACGATCACCGAACTGCGCGATGCGGTCCGCGGTGGCGTGTCGCTGTCGACCGCACTCGAGCGCCAGCACGGCACGTTCTCGCGGCTGTACGTGAACATGGTGCGCGCCGGTGAGGCCGGCGGCAGCCTGGAGGACACGCTGCAGCGGCTGGCCGACTATCTCGAGCGTGCGCGCGCCTTGCGGGGCCGGGTGGTCAACGCGCTGATCTATCCTGCGATCCTGATCGTCATGGTCGGCGCCTCGCTGATGTTCCTGCTGGGCTACGTCGTGCCGCAGTTCGCGGCGATGTACGACAGCCTCGATGCCGAGCTGCCGGTGTTCACGCGTTTGGTGCTCGGCGTCGGCAGCTTCGTGCGCGACTGGTGGATCGTGCTGTTGATCGTGCCGGTGGTCGCGGCCTACGCCTTCGCGCTGAAGCTGCGCGACGCCCGGTTTCGCGCGCGCTTCGATGCCTGGCTGCTCGAGCGCCGCTTGGCCGGTCCGCTGGCCGCGCGCATCGAGACCGCACGGCTGGCGCGGACGCTGGGCACACTGCTGCGCAACGGCGTGCCGCTGATCACGGCGCTGGGCATCGGCCGCAACGTGCTGGGCAACCTGGCGCTGGCGGCCGATGTCGAGGCGGCGGCTGCGGAGGTCAAGAACGGCGTCGGGCTGTCGTCGGCACTCGCGCGCGGCGGCCGGTTCCCGCGATTGGCGATCCAGATGGTCCAGGTCGGCGAGGAATCGGGTGCCCTCGATGCGATGCTGATGCGCACCGCCGACACCTTCGATCAACAGACCGGGCAGTCGCTCGACCGCATGCTCGCGGCCTTGGTGCCCGCGATCACGATGCTGCTCGCCCTGGTGGTGATGGTGGTGATCCTGGCGGTGCTGGTGCCGATCTACGACCTGACCAGTGTGATCGGGTGAAACGCCGCCCCTCGTGATGGGGATTGGGTGATTGGAAGCAGCGGATCATCTCTGCACACGTTGCAACGACGGATCACGCGGTGTCGATCACCGCGTGCTGCGCGGCCGCGCAGCACGCGCAGGCTCACGCCAGCGCAGCCACAACAGCACGGTCGCGGCGCCTGCGCTCGCCACGCCCCACAGGCCGACGGCGCCTTGCGCCGGGCCCCAGAGATGTACGCACAACGCGGCGGCGAGCGTGAGTGCGAATGCACCTGCCCCGCGCAATGCGCGCCGCCGCGCAGGCGCGAGCGGGCCGCCGAGCACCGCAGCGTGGTGGCGGTCCATCGCCAGCGCCAGCGCCGTGAAGCCGGCAGCTGCGAGCAAGATGGCCAGCACGACCTGTGCGCCGTTCATGCCGGCACCTGCGCATCGCCGACGCGCGCGCGCCGTGGCGGTCGTACGGGGGCGCGGCGCGCGTGGCGATCGACTGCCCAAGCCATCCAGCCCAATATCGCGCCAAGGACCAGGAGGCCGATGTCCATCGTCGCCATCGCCGTGTCGCCAGCGGCGAGATTGGCGAACAGCCCGTGGCGTGTTGCGATCAGGTTGTAGACCGGCAGCGCTGCGAACAGCAGGGCGCCGACCGCCAGTTGCTCGCGCCAGGCCGCGACCGGCCGGCGCACGCAGGCGTGCAGCACGCACGCCAGCCAGAACAGGAAGAACAAGTGGATCTCCCATTGCGCACGCTCGGCCATGCCGAAGGGCAGCAGCCGGTTGGCCCAGAAGAACACCGCCATCGCGGCCGGCAGGCCGGCGACGAAGCCGATGTTGAGCGATTCGACCAACCGGAAGCCGACGTGCGGGCGTGCCGGGTCGGGCAACTGCGCGCGCCGTTTCACCGTCCACAGCACCAGCCCGCTGGCGACCATCAGCGTGCCGGCCAGGCTCGACAGGAAGAACAGCCAGCGCATGGTCATCGGTGCGAAGCGCGCCGCATGCAGCCCGACCATGCCGTCGCGGGTGTCGGCCGCCGCGCCTTGCGGCGGTGTGCGCCAGACGAGCTCGCCGCTGGTGCCCGAGAATGCGATCGATTCGAAGTCATAGATGATGCGCGAATCGGTACTGCGCGAGGCCACGACCTGCGCGGCGGCATCGCCGGGCAGGTCGATGCGTAGTGTGTCGACGCGGTCGGGCTGCCAGTCGGCGGCCGCGCGGACGCGCATCGCCTCGACGTCGCCCAGCGGCGCCGGCGTGCCGCTGCGCTCGACAGTCGGTGCCTGCGGGAACAGTTCGGCGTAGAACGCCTGCTCGTCGGCGTAGCGGGCATCGACGCCGAACGGCATGTACAGCGCCATCAGCGTGATCAGGCCGGTGTAGGTAATCATCAGGTGGAACGGCAGCGCCAGCACCGCCAGCGCGTTGTGGCCGTCGAGCCAGCTGCGCTGGCCCTTGCCGCGGCGGAAGGTGAAGAAGTCGGCGAAGATCTTGCGGTGGGTGACCACGCCGCTGACGATCGCCACCAGCATGAACATCGCGCAGATGCCGGCCAGCCAGCGTCCCCACAGCACCGGCATGTAATGCATGTCGAAATGCAGCCGGTAGAAGAAATCGCCGCCGCGGGTGTCGCGGACCGCGACCGCGTGGCCATCGGCATCCAGCCAGGTGCGCGAGGCGTAGGCCTCGCGGAACGACTGCCCCGGCATGCGCCACGATACCTGGGTGCCGGTGGTGCGCGGCCCGGGCAACTGCACGGTCCACGCGTCCGCGCCCTGGGCGTGCGTTTCCAGCCAGGCCAGCGCCTGGCGAGTGGCGGTCGCGGCCTCGACCGGCGCGCCCAGTTCGGGCGTCATCCAGCGGGTGATTTCCTCGCGCCAGTACGCGCTGGTGCCGGTCAGGAACATCGCATAGAGCACCCAGCCCACCAGCAGGCCGCTCCAGGTGTGTAGCCAGGCCTGCGACTGGCGAAAGCCGCGGCTCATGCCGGTGCCCCGGTCAGCGCCACGACCGTGCCCGCCACGGCCGCGATACCGGCCAGCCACAGGCCGGCGCGCAAGCCGTCGCGCGCAGCGAACGTGGCCATCACACCGGCCGCGAACAGCACGAACGACAGCAGCGTCGCCGTCACCGCGGCCGACAGCGCGCTGCCGGGCCACAGTCGCGCGATCGCCACGACCAGCAACGCGGTGGCCGCGTAGTTGCCGGGTACTGCGACCAGGACGCGGCACAGCACATCCAGGCGGACGGCGATCGGCGTCCGGTCACGTTGGGCGCGGGCGGTCGGGGAAGCGGGGGTGGGCATTGAAGGTGTCGAGCTGGGCGGCGATGGTGATGATATCAAATGCGAATCATTTGCAACTAGGCGGGCGAGCAAGGCGGTGGCCCCGATCGCGCCGATGCCGGCTTCCCGGTCGGTCGTCCGTGCGGCATACAATCCGGACTCGATCCCAAGACGAGGCAGCGTCCCATGCACCACTCCCTCCGATCGCGTCGCGGGGTCCGCAAGACGCAACAGGGCGGTTTCAGCCTGATCGAGATCATCTTGGTCGTCGTGCTGATCGGCGGCATCGTCGCCTTCGCCGCGAGCCGGATCCTGGGCGGCGGCGACCGCGCCCGGGTCAATCTGGCCAAGGCCCAGGTGCAGACCCTGGCCGAGAAGGTCCACCAGTTCGAGATGGACACCGGCCGCTTGCCCAACGCCCTGAACGACCTGGTCGTCCAGCCCGGCGATGCCGGTGGCTGGCTCGGGCCGTACGCGAAGGAAGGCGAGCTCCGCGACCCCTGGAACACGCCCTACGAATTCCGCGCGCCGGGCGACGGCCAGCCCTTCGAGATCGTCAGCTTCGGCGCCGACCGCAAGCCTGGCGGCGACAGCGTCAACGCCGATATCCGCTACGAATGATCCCGCGGCGGCCGCGACCGCCGACGCCGCATCCGCCTTCGGGCCGGGCGGTGCCGGGACGCCAGCGCGGCTTCTCGCTGCTGGAGGTCCTGCTGGTCGTGGGCCTGATCGCGGTGACCGGCGTGCTCGCCGCGGCCGCGATGAGCGGTGGCTTCGACCGCATCGCGCTGCAGTCGACCGCCAAGCAACTGGCCGCGCAGTTGCGCTACACGCGGACCCAGGCGATCGCGACCGGCGAGCCGCAGCGCTTCGTGCTCGATCCCCAGGCGCGCACCTGGCAGGCGCCCAACGGCCGGCATGGCGAGATTCCGGCCAAGCTCGATGTCGAATTCACCGGCGCGCGCGAACTACAGACCTCGCAGAGCGAGGGCGCGATCGTATTTTTCGCCGACGGCGCGGCCACCGGCGGCCGGATCCGGGTGATGCTGCGCGGCGCGGTCTGGCAGGTCGATGTCGCCTGGCTGACCGGCGAGGTCCGGCTGGGCAGGGGCGAGCAGTGAACCGGCCGGGCGCAGGACGCGGCCAGGCCGGTTACACGCTGATCGAGGTCATCGTGGCCTTCGCCGTGCTGGGGTTGGGCCTGATGCTGTTGCTGGGCACGCTGTCCAACGGCACCCGGCAGGTCCGCTGGTCGGCCGATGCCGGGCGCGCCGCGCTGCACGCGCGTTCGCTGCTCGACGGCGTCGGCCTGTCGATCCCGGTCGCGCCGGGCCAGCGCACGGGCAGCTTCGAGGACGGCCGCTACCGCTGGACGCTCGCAATCGCGCCGTACGTCGACCCCGACCTGCCGCCCGCAGCCCCGCTCGCGCAGGGCGGACCGCAGTTGTACGAACTGACGCTGGCAATGGACTGGGGCGAGGCCGGCCCACGCGAGCGCCTGCAACTGCGCACACTGCGGCTGCATGCTCCCGATGCGGCCGGTCCGCCCACGCCATGAACCGCAGCGTCCGCGGCTTTACGCTGATCGAAGTGCTGGTGGCGACCGCGTTGCTGGCCGCCGGGCTCGCGCTCGCGCTGACCACGCTGCGCGCGGCCACCGCGACCGTCGAGCGCGGCGAGACGCTGGCCCAGCGCAGCGAGCGCATGCGCGCGGTCGAAGGCTTCCTGCGCCGCCGGACCGCCTCGGCGCTGCCGATCGGCTTCGATGTCGACGAGACCACCGGCCAGCCGCTGCGCTTTATCGGCGAATCGCAACGGCTGCGCTTCGTCGCCGACCTGCCGGACTACCTGGGGCAGGGCGGGCCGCACCTGCATGACCTCGCGGTCGACGATGACGGTAAGCCGCAGCGCCTGACCGCAGCGTTCGCGATGGTGCTGGGGGGGCGGACGGTGGAGGACGCCGCGCCGCGCCCGCCCGAGCCGCTGATCGACGATCTGACTGCACTGCGCCTGCGTTATCGCGGTTTCGACACCACCGGCGAACTCGGCGAATGGGGCGAGCGCTGGGGGCCGGCGACCCTGCCATTGCAGGTCGAGATCGCGATCGAGACCGAGCGCGACGGCGCCTGGCCGCTGCTGGTCGTCACCTTGCCGCAGGGCAGCGGCCAGCCTGAGCAGGAGGCTTTGCCATGAGCCGGAGCCGGGGCGCGGCCCTGCTGCTGGTGCTGTGGCTGATCGTGCTGCTGTCGGCGTTGGTCGGCGCCTTCGCGCTGAGCGCACGCATCGAGAACCAGCAGGGGCGCGTGCTGGCACGTGGCACCGTGGGCGATGCCGCCGCGCGGGCGGGCCTGGAGTACGCGTTGATGCGGCTTGCGTTGCCGGACCCGACCCTGCGCTGGCAGCCCGACGGGCGGCCCTACGCCTGGCAGTTCCACGATATGCCCGTGGACATCCGGATCGTCGACGAGACGGGAAAGGTCGATCTGAACGCGGCCGGCAGCGACTTGCTGACTGCGCTGCTGCACGCGGTGGGCGCCGAGCCCGACGTGGCGGCCCAGGTGGCCGGCGCGATCGTCGACTGGCGCGACGAGGACGACCTGGTGCAGCCGGTGGGCGGCGCCGAGCGCGCCGAGTACGCGGCCCAAGGGCGCGCGTACGGCGCCAAGAACGCGCCGTTCGAAACGGTGGCCGAGGTCCAGCAGGTGCTCGGGATGACGCCCGCGTTGTTCGAGGCGGTGGCGCCGCACCTGACGGTGTACGGCCGTCTGCCTTCGCCCGATCCGCAATTCGCCGATGCGGTGGTGCTGCAGGCGATGGGCGTTGACGCCGATCCGATTCTGGCCGCACGCGCGGCCACCGGCGCACTGCTTGCCGAGGCAGTGCTGGGCGGCGGCAGCGGCACGTATAGTATCGACAGCCGTGCGCAGCTCGAAGGGGGGCGGAGCGCGCGATTGCGGGCAGTGGTCAGGACCGGCGCTGGCGCCGTACCGGGCACGGCATACAGCGTGCTGCGTTGGGAGGAGGGAGCTTCACCGCGATGATGTCCGCAACACCTGCATCCCCGGGCGCGTCGGCGCCGCCGCGCCGTGGCTGGCGCCCGGACGGGCGAACATGGGCCCGCGTCCGCAGTGCGTTGGCGTGGTGGCGCACCGCCCTCGCGACCTGGTTGCCGCCGCGCGTGCGCGATCTGTTCGGGCTGTCCGGCCGTCGTCTCTTGCTGCAGCCGCAGGGCGATGGCCTGCGACTGGTCCTGCACGAAGCGCGCGAGACCCGCGACCTGGCGCAGGTGCCGCTTGCTGAACTGGCGGGCCGTGCCGGCGATCCGTTGGCGGCGCTGCTCGGCGAGCGCCTGGCCGGGACGCCGCGCTGGCTGCTGCTGCCCGCCCAGGCGGGATTGCGCAGGCGCATGCTGCTGCCCGAAGCCGCCGCCGATCGCCTGCACGATGTGCTGGGCTTCGAGATCGACCGGCAGACGCCGTTCGCCGCCGGCGACGTGCGTCATGGGCACCGCCTGCTGGGGCGCCGCGGCGACGGCCAGCTCGAGGTCGAACTGGTGGTGGTACCGCGGGCGACGATCGAAGCGGAGCTCGCGGCGCTCGGTGCCTTGGCGCCGACGCTGGCCGGTATCGATCTGGCCGAGGGTGACCGCCCGCTCGGCGTCGACCTGATCGACGCCGAGCGCCGGCGCCGACGCGAAGATCCCCAGCGTCGTCTGCAATGGCTGCTCGCGGCGGTCGCCGTGCTGCTGACGATGGCCGGCCTGTGGCAGATGCGCGAGAACCGCGCCGCCGCGGCCGATGCCTTGCAGGCGAAGGTCGAAGCCGAGGCGATCCGTGCGCGCGCGGCGTCCGCGCAGCGCCAGCAACTGGCCGACCTGCGCGAGGGCATGGCGTTTCTTCAGGCCCAGCGGGCTGCGCGGCCGACCACGGTGGCCGTCCTCGACGAACTGAGCCGGCGGCTGCCCGACAGCACCTCGCTGGAGAAGGCGGCGATCGAGGGGAACCGGATTCTGCTGATCGGCCTGAGCACCGAGGCCTCGGCGCTGGTCGGGCAACTGGAGGGGTCGCCCCTGTGGCATTCGCCGGCGCTCGCCGGGGCGTTGCAGAACGACCCGCGGACGCGCTCGGATCGCTTCACCTTGACCGCCGAACTTGCGCCGCCGCCCGCGCCCGCCGCGCCGCCACCGCAGGAGGCCGCCCGTGCCGACGATGCCCGATAGTCCGGTGCCGGCGCGCGACCGTTGGCTGGCGCTGGGCCTGCTCCTGGGCGCGCTGTTGCTTGGTTACCTGGTGCTGCTGCACCCGTGGTGGACGCAGCCGATGCGCGAGCTGGGCGCGCGTATCGATTCGCTGCAGGAGCGCGAACTGCGCATCCGCCGCGAACTGGAGCAGGCACCGCAGGTGCGCGCCGAACTCGAGCGCGCGCGCGAGGCGATGGCGGCGGCGCCCGGCTTCATGCCGCAGGCGAGCGTCGAACTGGCGACGGCGGCCTTGGTGCAGCGGCTCGAGAACGCGGTGCTCGAAGCCAGTCCGGGCAACCGCAGTTGCGCGATCAGCAACCGCTCGCCGTTGGCTGGCGGTCGTAACGACCGCTACCCGCGTGCGACCGTGCAGGTGCGGCTGCGCTGCGGCATGCCCGAGCTCGCCGCGGTGCTGCATTCGCTGGAAGCGGGCACGCCCCGGCTGTTCGTCGACAATCTCAACATTCTCAGCCAGCGGCACACGCTGGCTGCCGGGGCCACCAGCGGCGGCGTCGACGTGAGCTTCGACCTGTCGGGCTATGTGCTGCCCGGTCCGTCCGCACCCGCGGCGGCGCCTGGCGCGGAGGCGGCGACCGATGCGGGTTGATCGGCTCAATCCCCGGACCTGGCTGATCGGCGCCGTGGCGGCGTGGGCCTTGCTGTTCCTGGTGCTGACCCTGGCCGGTTTGGGCGGGCGCATCGGCCAGCGCGAGGACGACGGTGACCCGTCGGCGGCGACCGCGTCGGCGATGCCGGACGTGGTCCCCCAGCCACCGCTGTCGCAGTACGGAGAGATCGCGGCGCGACCGCTGTTCTCGGCCGACCGCAAGCCTCATCCGTTCTTCATCGACCCGCAGGACGAAGGCGGCGAGGCCGCGTCGGGCTTCGACTTCGTGCTGACCAGCGTGTTGCTGACGCCCGATTTCGCGATGGCGATCCTGCAGCCCAGCGGGGGCGGCGAATCGATCCGCCTGCGCATCGGCGAGGCGCCGCCGACGACGCCCGGCTGGGTGCTCGGCAGCGTGGAATCGCGCAGCGCAGTCTTCAACGGTCCCGAGGGTCCACGCACGCTGGAGCTGCGCGTGTTCGACGGCACCGGCGGCCAGCCGCCGACGCCGATGACCACGCCGGTCGCCCAGGACCGCGCGGTGCAGATGCCGCTGCGTCGGCCGCCGCCCGCGACCGATCCGCCGCCCCCGGACATCCCGCAGTCCGGCGATGCCGGACGTGGCCAGCGCGGCGCAGGCGGGCGCAATCGCGCACCGCCGGGCGCTGCGCAGGCGGCCAGCAACGACGTGGCCGCGACGGCGGAAGCGCAGGTCGAGGAGATCCGTCGCCGGATCGAGGCGCGACGCGCGCGCCTGCGCCAGGAACAACAGCAGCAACAACCACCCTCCCGGCCGTCGCCCTCGCCGCAGCCGTCGCCCACCCCCGTCCAGGATCCGTAGACTCCAGTCGATGAAGCCTCTTTCGATGACTCCCGCCCTTCCGTCCAGGACGCTCGCGATCGGCATCTGCATCGCGTTGCTCGCCGGCTGCGCCACGGCGCCGCCGCCGACCGTTCGACGCGACGCCGATCTACGCCAGGGGGTGGAGGCCGATGCCACGGGCGTGGCCGACGGGCCGCGTGTGCAGTCGCTGGTCGACGACGACGACCGGCCGCGTCCGCAGATCCGTCGCGGCAGCGGCACGGTGATCAATCGCGGCGCCGCGGCCGCGCCACCGCCGACACTCGGCGGCACCACCACCGGGCAGGCCTCGTTCAATTTCGAGGGCGAGTCCGTGCATGCGGTCGCCAAGGCGATCCTCGGTGACATGCTCGGCCAGAACTACGTCATCGCGCCCGAAGTGCAGGGCACAGTCACGCTGGCCACGCCCAAACCGGTGAGCGCGGCACAGGCGCTGAGCCTGCTGGAGATGGTGCTGGGCTGGAACAACGCCCGGATGATCTACAGCGACGGCCGCTACAACATCGTGCCGGCCGACACCGCACTCGCCACTGGCACCGTGGCCCCGCGCACCGGCGGGACCGGTGCGGCACGCGGCTTCGAAGTGCGCACGGTACCGCTGCGCTACATCTCGGCGACCGAGATGGAGAAGGTGCTCGAGCCCTACGCGCGCCCGAACGCGATCGTCGGCGCCGACAACGCGCGCAACGTCATCACGATCTCAGGCAGCCGCTCCGAACTCGACAACTACCTGCGCACGATCGAGATCTTCGACGTCGACTGGCTCTCGGGCATGTCGGTCGGCGTGTTCCCGTTGCAGTCGGGCAAGGCCACCCAGGTAGTCGCCGATCTGGAGAAGGTGTTCGGACAGGACAGCGAGTCGCCGGTCGCGGGCATGTTCCGCTTCATGCCGCTCGAAGGCGCGAACGCGGTGCTGGTGATCACACCGCAGGCCGATTACCTGGGCGAGATCCAGCAGTGGCTCGAGCGCATCGACAACGCCGGCCAGGAGCCGCGATTGTTCTCGCTCGAACTGAAATTCATCAAGGCACGCGAGCTCGCCCAGCGGCTGTCGGAGGTGTTCGGCGGCAGCGGTGGCAGCAGCGGCCAGGACAGCGCCTCGCTGATGCCTGGGCTGAGCGGCAACACCTTGCGCAGCGGCGGCATGGACGGCAGCACGTCGGGCGGCCGCGGCGGCCTCGATTCGTCGTCGGGCAGCCTGGGCAGCAACTCCGGGATGGGCGGCGGCCGTGGTGGCCGCGGTGGCATGCGGAGCGGTGGTGGCGGGGACATCGGCCAGATGCAGCTCGACGAGCGCCAGGACGGCCCCAGCAGCGTGACGCTGGAGGTCGGCGGCGACCGCGTCGGCGTGTCGGCGGTCGACGAGACCAATACGCTGCTCGTGCGCACCACGCCGGCTGCGTGGCGGTCGATTCGCGACGTCGTCGAACGGCTCGACGTGATGCCCGCGCAGGTGCACATCGAGGCGCAGGTGGTGGAGGTGACGCTGAGCGGTGATCTGCGCTATGGGGTCAATTGGTACATCGAGAATGCAGCGTCCTTGGCTGGACTGCCGAGTCTCTCGTTACGTGACAATCCCGCCCTCCCGCGCAAGTGGAGCACGTTGGGCGGAGCAATCGACATCCGTGGTGACGACCCAAGCGTCTCGTGGACGTTGTTCAAGAATGACGCCGCCGCCGTTATCAGTGCGCTGGATAAAGTGACGGACGTCCAGATCCTGCAGTCGCCTTCGGTCTTTGTACGCAACAATGCGATGGCCGAGTTCAACGTCGGTGCGAGCATTCCGATCTCCACGACCAGCGTCAATCCGATCCTCGGCGACAACAGCTATACCAACGTGCAGTACCTGGAGACCGGCACGATCCTGAAAGTCCGCCCTCGCGTGACCCGCGATGGCATGGTGTTCCTCGATATCGTGCAGGAAGTCAGTTCGCCGGGACCGCAAAGCACTGCGGATGCACAAGGCAACGTGCGCATCGATACACGACGGCTGAAGACCGAAGCCGCTGTGCAGGCTGGCGACACCGTCATGCTTGCCGGGTTGATTCGAGACGAGGTCGGCAAGTCTTCGACAGGATTGCCAGGCCTGAGCCGTATTCCTGTCATCGGAGGACTCTTTGGGCAGCAGCGATCAGGCACGAGCCGCAGCGAAGTCATCGTGCTGCTGACGCCGACGATCGTGCGCAATCCGCAGGAAGCACGCGAGTTGACCGATGAATACGGGCGCCGCTTCCGCGCGTTGCAGCCGCTGCAGCCGCGCGACTGACATGATCGGGGACGCGCGCCGATGACGGCACTGCCGGTGGTGTTACTGCCGGTCGGGCACGACGACGATGCGCTCGACGCCTGCCTGGCTGCGCTCGACGCCGGCACGCCTGCCGGCACGCAGGTGTGGCTGGCTGACGATGCGCGTATCGGGCCGCGCGGCGCGCAGATCGTGCAGCGCTGGCTGGCACAGACCCCGTTGCAGGCCGACTACACCTGCCGCCAGCGTGGGGTCGGCGAAGTCGCGCACCTGGACGATGTGCTGCGCGCCTGCGGTGATGCCGATGTCGTCGTGCTCGCGCCCGATGCGGTACCGCTGCCCGGCTGGCTGGTCGAGTTGGCCGCGTGCTTCGCGCGCGACGCCTCGATCGCGACCGCGACCCCCTGGTGCAACGCTGGCGAGGCGGCCTCGTGGCCCCGCATCGGCGAGATCGCGCCGGTGCCAGACGATCCGCTGCGCCTCGCACGCGCCTGCCAGCAGTTGCCGCCACTGCATCCCGAACTGCCGGCCGCGATCGACCACGCGGTGCTGCTGCGCGGCAATGCCCGGCGCAAGGCCGGCGGGCTGGATGGCGCGAGCTACAGATCCTGGTATGCCGCATTGATCGACCTGTCGCTGCGGATGGCCGGCCTGGGCTGGCGCAACGCGCTGTGCGAGACCGCGTTCGTCGCGCGCGGCGGCGAGGGCGGTCCGCGCGAGGGCGACATGGACGCGCTCGCGGTCCGCTGGCCGGGGTGGCATGCGCGGTTGGCGACGTATCTGATGGATGACCCGCTGCACGCCTGTCGCGCGCAGTTGCAGCGCCGCTATGCAGCGCTCGAAAACGCACCGACGCAACATGGGTTGTTTGCGTCGCATGACCTCGCTGATGCGGGCGATGGACATGCAGGCGACGACGCGACCTCAAGCCGGCATGCCGCATCCGGGGACCCGGACGACAGGCCTTTGCCCGAGGACGCAGCGACCGGACAGACCGAGGCCGAGACCTCCCCGCGATGAGTGCAACGTCGCCCCCGACACCTGCGGCCGATGTGGTCGCCGTCGTCGTCACCCACCAGAGCGCGAGCACGATCGACGCCTGCCTGCGCCACCTGCGTGAGGCCGCTGGCGTGGCGCAGATCCGAATCGTCGACAACGGGTCGATCGACGAGACTCTGGCGATCGTGCAGCGGCACGCCTCGCTCGATCCGCGCGTGCATTTCATCGGCAATCCCGACAATCCTGGTTTCGCGGTCGCCTGCAACCAGGGTGCCCGCGATGCCGACGCGCCGTGGATCGCCTTCGTCAATCCCGATTGCCTGGTCGAGCTGGACACGCTGACGCGGCTTCGCGCGCATGCCGACGCGCTTGGCAAGGCGTGTCTGCTGGGCAGCGAACTGCTCGGCGAGGACGGCGTGGCCGATCCGGCCGCCCGGCGGCGGGATCCCGATTTCGTCGCGATGCTGCGCACCGCATCCGCGCGCGATCTCTCGCTGCCGCGCGATGCGGCGCAGCCGCTGCAACGCGTCGATGCGGTCTCCGGCGCACTGATGCTGCTGCCGCGCACGCTGTTCGATCGCATCGACGGCTTCGACACCGGCTATCGGCTGCATGCGGAGGATCTCGACCTGTGCCGCCGCGCCCGCGAGGCGGGCGCCACGGTTGCGATTGCCAACGACGTCGCGGTGCTGCACGTCCGCGGCGTTTCCAGCCGCGCGCGGCCGCTGTTCGTCGAGTGGCACAAGCACCGGGGGCTGTGGCGCTACTTCAACCGCTTCGAGGCGCCGCACCGGAGCGCCGCGCAGCGGGTCGGTGTGTGGCTGGCGATCTGGCTGCGCTTCCCGCTGGCCGTGCTGCGCCGGCTATAGACCTGGACCGAAGCGTTCTGCCGCCGCTGCTCGGTGCAGACGCCGGCGCCATCGCCCACGCGCTAGGCTAGCCGGGCTTTCTTTGGCGGACCTCCCCCATGGCGATCATCCAGTCCCTGCTCGACACCGACCTGTACAAGTTCACGATGATGCAGGCGGTGCTACACCAGCACCCCGGTGCCCACGTCGAGTACCGGTTCAAGTGCAGAACGCCGGGCATCGACCTGGCGCGTTACCTCGGTGAGATCGACGAGGAGATCGACGCACTGTGCGCGCTGCGCTTCACCGACGACGAGCTGGCTTACGTGCGTGGCCTGCGCTTCATCAAGCCCGACTTCGCTGATTTCCTTGGCCTGTTCCGGCTCGATCGCAAGTACATCGAGCTGCGGCCGTCGGCATCGGTGCCGGGCGAGATCGAACTCGACATCCGCGGCCCCTGGCTACACACGATCCTGTTCGAAGTGCCGCTGCTGGCGATCGTCAACGAGGTCTGGTTCCGCAACACCTCGGCGCCGGATTTCGCCGAGGGCGAGCGCCGGCTGCAGGCGAAGGCGGCGCTGCTGCGCGATACGCCCGGCTTCGACGATTGCAAGGTCGCCGATTACGGCACGCGGCGGCGCTACTCGCGGCAGTGGCATGGGCACATGCTGCCGTTGCTGCGCGAGGCATTGGGCGCGCAGTTCGTCGGCACCAGCAATGTCGATTTCGCGCGCCGCTACGGCATGACGCCGCTGGGCACGATGGCGCACGAGTACCTTCAGGCGTTCCAGGCGCTCGGGCCGCGTTTGCGCGACTCGCAGGTCGCCGCGTTGGAGGCCTGGGCCCACGAGTATCGCGGTGACCTGGGCATCGCGCTGTCGGACGTGGTCGGCCTGGACGCGTTCCTGCGCGATTTCGACATGTACTTCTGCAAGCTGTTCGACGGTGTGCGCCACGATTCGGGCGACCCGTTCGTCTGGGGCGACCGCATGCTCGCGCATTTCCAGCACAACCGCGTCGATCCGGCGAGCAAGACCCTGGTCTTCAGCGACGGCCTGGATTTCGCCAAGGTGATGCGGCTCCACGACCACTTCCGCGGCCGCTGCCAGGTCGCGTTCGGGGTCGGCACGCACCTGACCAACGATCTCGGTCCGACGCCGCTCAACATCGTCATCAAGATGGTCCGCTGCAACGGTCAGCCGGTGGCCAAGCTCAGCGATTCGCCGGGCAAGAGCATGTGCGACGACCCCGGTTACCTGAGCTATCTGCGCCAGGTATTTGGCGTTCCGCCGGAACAGGCAGCCTGACCGGCGACGCGTGTGTGGCCGGACGCGTCAGCGATGGCGGTTGATCGTGTCGCGCAGTTCGCGCGCCGCCGTGGCCGCAGCCTCGGCGTAATCGTCGCCGTTGGATGCGTAGAGGATCGCGCGCGAGGAACTGACCATCAGGCCGGTGCCGTCGGCGGTCCTGGCGTGGCTCACGACCGCCTCGACATCGCCACCCTGCGCGCCGACGCCTGGCACCAGGAACGGCAGATCGCCGACGATCGCCCGGACCTCGCGCAACTGCGCCGGCCAGGTCGCGCCGACGACCAGGGCGCAGTTGCCGTGCGCGTTCCAGTCACGCGCGATCGTCTCGGCGACATGCTGGTACAGCGGGCGCGTGGCGCCGCCCTGCGCGACCGGCAGATCCTGCAGATCGGTGGCGCCGGGATTGGAGGTGCGGCACAGGATCACCACACCCTTGTCTTCGCGGTCGAGGAATGGCTGCACCGAGTCGCGGCCCATATACGGATTCACCGTGACCGCGTCGGCGGCGTAGCGCTCGAAGGCCTCGCCCACGTACTGCTGGGCGGTGCTGCCGATATCGCCGCGCTTGGCATCCAGGATCACCGGCACGTCCGGGTGCTGGGCATGCAGGTGCGCGATCAGCCGCTGCAGCGCATCCTCGGCGCCGAGCGCGGCGAAGTGCGCGATTTGCGGCTTGAACGCGCAGGCGTACTCGGCCGTCGCATCGGCAATGTCGCGACAGAAGGCGAAAACCGCATCCCGATTGCCGGACAACCGGGCGGGAAACTTCGCAGGCTCGGGGTCCAGTCCCACGCAGACCAGCGTATCGGCGGCCTGCCAGCGCGCGCGCAGCGCCTGCATGAAGGAGCGGGGCATGGTGGTCCTCAGGTCACGATGATTGGGGTGTCGTGGGTGACCACGACCGTGTGCTCGAACTGCGCGCCGACGCCCTTGGGGCACACCAGCGACCAGCCGTCGTCGAGCGGGTCGGTACGTGTGCTGTGCGTGGCCAGGAACGGCTCGACCGTGATCACCATGCCAGCGTGCAAGCGGCGGGTGTCGCGCCGGTCGTAGTAGCCCGGAATCGAGCCCGGTGCCTCGTGCAGCGCGCGCCCGACCCCGTGGCTCTGCAGGTCGCGGATGACCCGGAAGCCGCGACGCGCGGCAACCGTCTCGATGGTCCGGCCGATGCTGTTGATCAGCCCGCCCGCGCGCAACTGGGCGATGGCCGCATCGCGGGCCTCGCGGGTCGCATCGAGCAGGCGCTGCTGCGCCGCATTGGCGGTGCCGACGACAAAGCTCGCCCCAGTGTCGGCGAAGAAGCCGTCGAGTTCGGCCGAGACATCGATGTTGACCAGGTCGCCGTCGCACAGCGGCGTCTCGTTCGGGATGCCGTGCGCGACCACCCGGTTGACGCTGATGCAGGTCGCCGCGGGAAAGCCGTAGGTCAGCACTGGCGCCGACTGTGCGCCGGCTTCGCGCAGCATCCCGGCGCCGATTGCATCGAGCGCGCGCGGCGTGACACCGGCGATCGCCTGATCGCGCATCGCGGACAGGATGCCGGCCACCAGCGCGCCTGCGCGCCGAAGGCCTTCGAGCTCATCAGGCGTCTGGATCGTCATGGAAAACCGGGGTCAGAGTCGAATTTCATGGCAGTGTGCGCCGAGGGGGGAGGACGGGGTCAGGGAAAAATCGACTCTGACCCCGGTTTTTGGAGGCGGGCGATGATGGCATCGACCAGCGCCGGGGGCGGGGGGCTGCTGTCGAGCGTCAGGACTGGGCAATGCAGGGTCTGCCGCCAGCGGTCGTGCATCGCCCGGCTGCGGATCTCCGGCCCGCCCGTCTCGTACTGCGCAGCCCAATCCATGAAAGCGCGGTGGTGCTCGACCATGTCGCCACCGGGCGCGATCCGGTCGCCGTAGCGAGCGTGTTCGCGCGCGTGCAGGCGGCGCATGCGTTCGGTGTCGTCGAGCGAGAGGAAGACTGCCAGCGTGCACCGCGCAACGAGGCTGCTGCCCCAGCTCACCAGCGAGCCGGTCAGAATCCACGCGTCGTGACCGGCGAGGCGCTGTTCGATCGCTGCGATGCGCTCGCTTGGCGTGGTCTTCTCGGTGTAGGGCGGGTCGCTCGGCTTCCAGTAGACCTCGTCGACATCCACGTGCGGCAGCGCCAGACGTGCAGCCAGTGCGGCGCCCAGCGTGGTGGTGCCGCTGCCGGACGCGCCGAAGATGTGGAGGCGATGGGTCGGGATCATGGCCGGGCCGAGGCCCCGGGGTGAGCGGGGCCTCGTGGGGTCACTTCAGGGCCTTGAACCGCAGGCGCTTGGGACCGGCGTCGTCGCCGAGGCGACGCTTCTTGTCTTCCTCGTACTCGCGGTAGTTGCCCTGGAAGAACTCGACGTGGCTGTCGCCCTCGAACGCGAGGATGTGCGTGGCGATGCGGTCGAGGAACCAGCGATCGTGCGAAATCACGAACGTGTTGCCCGGGAACTCGAGCAGGGCGTCTTCCAGCGCGCGCAGCGTTTCGATGTCCAGGTCGTTCGACGGTTCGTCGAGCAGCAGCACGTTGCCGCCCTGCAGCAGCGTCTTGGCCATGTGCAGGCGACCGCGCTCACCACCGGACAGCGAGCCCACCAGCTTCTGCTGATCCTGACCCTTGAAGTTGAAGCGGCCGATGTAGGCGCGCGACTGGATCTCCACGCCGTTGATGTTGAGGATGTCCAGGCCGCCGGCGATCTCCTGGAAGACGTTGTGGTTGCCTTCGAGCTTGTCGCGGCTCTGGTCGACGTACGACAGCTGCACGGTCGGCCCGATGACGATCTCGCCCGAGTCCGGCTTCTCCTGCCCGGTGATCATCTTGAACAGCGTCGACTTGCCGGCGCCGTTGGGGCCGATGATGCCCACGATCGCGCCCGGCGGCACGATCATCGACAGGTTGTCGATCAGCAGCCGGTCACCGAACTTCTTGCTGACGTTCTTGAACTCCATCACCGAGTTGCCCAGGCGCTCGCCCGGCGGAATGAAGATCTCGTTGGTCTCGTTGCGCTTCTGGTAGTCCTGCGACTGCAGTTCCTCCAGCCGGGCCAGGCGCGCCTTGCCCTTGGAGCGGCCGCCCTTGGCGTTCTGCCGCGACCATTCGAGTTCCTTCTGGATCGCCTTCTGGCGCGCCTTTTCCTGGCTCTCTTCCTGCTTCAGGCGCTCGTCCTTCTGCGTCAGCCATTCGGTGTAGTTGCCCTTCCACGGGATACCGCGGCCACGGTCGAGCTCGAGGATCCACTCGGCGGCGTTGTCGAGGAAGTAGCGATCATGGGTGACGGCCACGACGGTGCCGGTATAGCGGGCGAGGAACTGCTCCAGCCACTCCACCGACTCGGCGTCGAGGTGGTTGGTCGGTTCGTCGAGCAGCAGCATGTCGGGCTTCTGCAACAGCAGCCGGCACAGCGCCACGCGGCGCTTTTCACCACCCGACAGCTTGCCAATCTTCGCGTCCCACGGCGGCAGACGCAGCGCATCGGCGGCGACGTCGAGCTGGTTCTCCAGCGTATGCGCGTCCCCGGCGGCCAGGATCGCCTCCAGGCGTTCCTGTTCCTTGGCGAGCGCGTCGAAGTCGGCGCCCTCCTCGGCGTAGGCGGCGTAGACCGCCTCGAGCGCGGCCTGGGCCTGCAGCACCTCACCGACGCCTTCCTCGACGGCCTCACGGACCGTCTGTTCCGGATTCAGACGCGGCTCCTGCTCCAGGTAGCCCACCTTGATGCCGGGCTGCGGGCGGGCCTCGCCCTCGAAGTCGGTGTCCACGCCGGCCATGATCTTGAGCACCGTCGACTTGCCGGCGCCGTTGAGGCCCAGCAGGCCGATCTTGGCGCCGGGATAGAACGACAGCGAGATGTCCTTGATGATCTGCCGCTTCGGCGGGACCACCTTGGACACGCGGTTCATGGTGTAGATGTATTGCGAGGACATGGGGGCTCCGGTTGCGCCTGCCCGCGCCGGGGCCCGGTCGGGCGGCGTCGGGAAGGGAGTCAAGGCCGCAATTATAGCGGTTCGGCCCCGGACCCGGCGGGTGCCGGGGCCGGGGGGCCTTCCTCTACCGGCTTCGACCGATTCACCGGCGGCAGCCTCAGTCCGGCGCGCGGTCCCCGCAACCGATCGCCGGCCATTCCGGCGCGCAGCGCGCGGTTGAAGGCACGTGCACACCCGCCCCATCCACGTTGAACAGGCCGTCCGCCGCAGGTACTGTCGTCGCGGCCTGCTGGCGCCGGGTCTGCTCAGCTCGTAGGCCGCGCTGCTCCCGGGCTGCCGCGTCCGCCAGTGCCCGGTCGGCGAGGCCGACCTGCAAATCGCCTCCGACATAGGTGATGACGTAATTGTCCAGCCCCGTGCCAGCGGCGTCCGAGACATCGATGGCGTAGCGGCCCGGTGCTGCAGTGACCGGCGTACCCGCGCTGTGCAACCGCACGGAGTGCACGGTGTCTGCGCGGCGAAGTCCCTCCACAGTGTGGGCAGTGGGTGTCAGTGCACGTCCGATCGGCTTGAACGCGTCCAAGGCAGTGATGGTCAGGCTGGCCTTGTCGATGGTCAGCACGCCGTCGATGGCAGTGACGACGTAGTTGCCGTTGGCAAGCGCGGAGGCATCGATGGTGTAGTGGCCCACGTTCTCGCCGGCTTCTCGGGTGAGTGCGCCCGTGAGGGTGTCGGCACCGACGAGGCTGCCTTCGGTCACCGACCAGGTGAGGGTGGGATCGGCATTGCCATAGACCTTGGCCAGGCTGTCGGCGGTGACGGTGATTGCTCGCGGGTCGATGGTGAGCACGCCGTCGATGGCAGTAACGACGTAGTTGCCGTTGGCCAGCGCGGAGGCATCGATGGTGTAGCGGCCCACGTTCTCGCCGGCTTCGCGGGTGAGTGCGCCCGTGAGGGTGTCGGCACCGACGAGGCTGCCTTCGGTCACCGACCAGGTGAGGGTGGGATCGGCATTGCCGTAGACCTTGGCCAGGCTGTCGGCGGTGACGGTGATCGACCGCGGGTCGATGGTGAGCACGCCATCGATGGCGGTGATGACGTAGTTGCCGTTGGCCAAGGCCGAGGCATCGATGGTGTAGCGGCCCACGTTCTCGCCGGCTTCGCGGGTGAGCACGCCCGTCAGAGTGTCGGCACCAACGAGGCTGCCTTCGGTCAGCGACCAGGTGAGGGTGGGATCGGCATTGCCGTAGACCTTGGCCAAGCTGTCGGCGGTGACGGTGATCGCCCGCGGGTCGATGGTCAGCACGCCATCGATGGCGGTGATGACGTAGTTGCCGTTGGCCAAGGCCGAGGCATCGATGATGTAGCTGCCGACGTTCTCACCGGCCTCGCGGGTGAGCGCACCGGCCAGGGTGTCGGCGCCGACGAGATGGCCTTCGGTCACCGACCAGGTGAGGGTGGGATCGGCATTGCCATAGACCTTGGCCAGGCTGTCGGCGGTGACGGTGATCGCTCGCGGGTCGATGGTGAGCACGCCGTCGATGGCGGTGACGACATAGTTGTCATTGATCTGCACCGATGTGCCGATGGTGTAAGTGCCTGCGTTCTCGCCGCTCGAACGGACGAGGGTCACGGTCATCGTATCGCTTGCGGCCAGGCTGCCCTCCTTGAACGACCAGGACAGCATTGGGTCCGTATCCCCGTAGACCTTGCGGGCGTCGTGTGCGGCGATGGTGATCGCCCGCGGGTCGATGGTCAGTACGCCGTCGATGGCAGTGACGACGTAGTTGCCGTTGGCCAGCGCGGAGGCATCGATGGTGTAGCGGCCCACGTTCTCGCCGGCTTCGCGGGTGAGTGCGCCCGTGAGGGTGTCGGCACCGACGAGGCTGCCTTCGGTCACCGACCAGGTGAGGGTGGGGTCGGCATTGCCGTAGACCTTGGCGAGGCTGTCGGCGGTGACGGTGATCGCCCGCGGGTCGATGGTGAGCACGCCATCGATCGCAGTGACGACGTAGTTGCCGTTGGCCAGCGCGGAGGCATCGATGGTGTAGCGGCCCACGTTCTCGCCGGCTTCGCGGGTGAGTGCACCCGTGAGAGTGTCGGCACCAACGAGGCTGCCTTCGGTCACCGACCAGGTGAGCGAGGGATCGGCATTGCCGTAGACCTTGGCGAGACTGTCGGCGGTGACGGTGATCGCCCGCGGGTCGATGGTCATGCTCGCATCGCCGTAGCTGATGTCATAGCCCTGCTGGCCCGAGTACAGGCCTGACAAAACAAGTGAACCATCCGTCGTGCGGTAGACGCCCACATTCCCGGACCGGGTCATGTAGGCGAGGCTGCCATCCAGCAGGGCGCCGCTGATGCTGGTGTCATAGGCGGCGATGCCCGTGGCAACGGTGCCGTCGTAAACCGTCCTCGGGAAGGTCGACGCCGTCACATCGATCGGAGTGAGAAAGCTGCGCAGCAGTGGCGTGCCGTGACCCTCGTAGAGGCGCCAGATGCTGCCGGTACCGCCACGCGTATCGAGATCGCTGCCCCAACTGGCAAACGTGCTGCGCTGGCCCAACTGCGCCAGCGTTCTGCCCGTGCCGACGCTGTTGCCTTCCCAGCCAGGTCCGCCCGCACCGCGATTGTTGATGGTGCCCGAGGCATCCGTGGTGGCGTAGAAGCTGCGGACGACACTGCTGGACGCCGTGCTCTGCCCCACCAGTCCACCCTTTTGCTGGCCGGACACGACCTGGCCCAGGGCATAGCTGTTGGCGACGTGGCCGTCGTTGTGATTGAAGCCAACCAGACCGCCTGCTGCGCCGACGACCGAATTGGGAACTTCGCTGGAGACCGAAACCGCTGCGTAGCTGGCGTCGACGCGGCTGCTGCTGCGACCGACGAGCCCCCCGGCGTACGACGTGTGATCGCTGGAAGCATGCACCGTGCCGGTGGCATAGCTGTTGGCGATGACGCTGCCGGTGGCGAATCCTACCAATGCGCCTGCGGTGACGTAACTGCCGCTGTGTCCTCTGACATTGGCATCCGCCAGACCGATGTTGGCGATCCTCGCACCTGAACCTGTGCGACCGAACAGGCCTGCATAGGTGAACGTGTTGCCGTCGTCGGTGGTGTAGGTGGGGCCGGCTGAAATGGTCAGACCTGACACCACGTGGCTGCGGCCGTCCAGGCTGCCGGTGAATCGGCTCGGATTGCTGTCGGTACGATTGTCACCAATCGGCACGAAACCGCTGCAGGTGCCGGCACTGCAGTTCCAGCCCCGCGTCCCACTTGCGTCGATGTCGTTCGCCAGCGCGAAGTGTCCGGTCAGGAACCCGACCATTCCCTGCAAGCCGTAGATGTCGGTCAGCTGGTACGGCGTGTCGGCTTGGGCGCCATCGCCCCCCAGCACACGCAGAAAACTACCGCCGCCGAGGCGGAAGTCGCGGGCGCTGAAGTCGGGCAGGTTGGGGCCGCGTTGCGACCAGTTTCCGCGATCAAGGGCAAACGTACCCAGGTCGAGGGTCGCATGTGCGGAGATGCCTGCACCCGCGTCGAGTTGCAGTCCGCCGGCGGGCGCCACGATCGCGGCGTCAAGGAGGATGTTCTGGTGGGCGCTGAGCGACAGCGTGGTATCGGCGCTCCAGGCCAGTGCGCCCAGGACCTGAACGTCGCCCGGATCGCTGGCCGAGGGCGTTGAAATCAGCGCGACGTTGGTGTTTTCCAGGTTGGCCTGGAGTGTCTGGGCAAGAAGCTTGCTTCCAGGTTGACCGACATCGCCCGGCCTCACCGCGAGATGCGTCGTTTCCATCGTCCACGCACCGGTCCGGCCTGCGTCCGCACGGGTCGAGATCCGGGCATCGTCGTGGATGCGCACATGTGTGCCGCTGGTGCGGACGGTGCCGCCATTGCCGGAGTCGGGCGCGCTGGCGTCCAGCGATCCGGCCACTTCGACCGCGCCACCTCTGGAGTGGCCAGCGAGGTGGATTGTGCCTGCGAGCTCGCCGACAGTGCGGGCGCGGACGGTGCCGGTGTTGTTGATGAGCGTCTGCAGCGTGGCGTCGACTGCGCGTCCGGTCAGCAGCACCTGGCCGCCATCGGCATGGATCTGGCCGTGATTCTCGACCAGCGCACCGACGGCGCCGGCCTGGAGGCTGGCACCGCCGTCGCCTGGATCCAGGGTGATGGTCCGGCCAGAGGCGAGGGTGATACGACCGCGCGGGGCTTCGATCTGTCCGTGGTTGGCAACCTTCCCACCCAGGAGCGTGATGCTGCCACCATGTTGGGCCGTCAACTCGCCATGATTGGCGATCGAAGCGGAAGGGGCGTTGCTCGCAGTGTTGAAGTGCAGGGTGCCGGTCAGGAAGTCGTCATTGCTGATGTCGAGCGTGGAGGCGACCAGTGCGCCCACATCGACTCGCGCGCCCTGGCCGAACACCACGCCTGCGCTGTTGACCAGGAACACGTGCCCGGGTGCTTCAATGCGGCCGTTGATGTAGCTGATGTCGCCGCTAGTCACGCGATTGAGCAGGACATCGCCGCTGGCCTGGTCGATACGCAGCAGCTTGTCTGCGCCCACGTTGAAGCTGTGCCAGTCGATCGCGGCGCGATGTGCAAACTGCTCAATGCGCATGCCGTCTTTATTCTGGGTAATACTCGAGATTCCTCGATAGCTTTGGATGCCGGTGGGGAGCGCGTCCGACGCGACCTGTGCCCAGGCGCTGCCACCGGCCAACGCGATCGCGACCGCAAGCGTCGAGGGCAGGCGCAAGCGCCGTGGACTGGCGCCGCGGCCGCACGAGTGGCAGGCCAGCTCGGAGGCGACCTGGATGCGGCCGAGGATACGGTTGAAGACAAGGCTGTAGATTCGATTCATGGTGGAGTCCTCAGAACGTCATGCCGAGACGGGCCCAGATCTGGGTGCCGTCGTCATCAAAGGCGCGGTGGCGGGCAGTCGGCCGCGCCGCGGTCAGATCCAGGCGCATGTCTGGCTGCCACGGCAGGCGCAGGCCGATGCCAACGCCAGCGCCTTCCAGGGCGATGGGCAGTGCGCCCCGGCGGCGGTTGTCGTCGGCCGGTGATACCCGGCCCCAGTCGTAGAACAGCGAGAACGTCAGCAGGTCGCGCCAGGTGCCGCCTTCGAGGGGGGATGCGCGATCGGCGAAGCCGGGGGCATCGACCTGGTACTCGAATGACGCCAGGACGCCGCGGTCGCCCAGTGCGCTCGACAACGGGAAGGCACGCACGCTGTCTGGCCCGCCGAGGCTGAACTGCTCGAGAGGTACCAGCGCATCCTCGGTGAACTGCGCACTGCCGCGCAGCAGCACGCGCTGGTTGCCCGGCAGGGCCTGCAGGCGGGCGAGCGACAGCTTGCTGACGAGGAAGTGCGATGCATGTGCCGGGTAGAGCCAGTTGAAGCCGGGCGATTCGTCGTTGATCGATTTGCGTACCGTGGCTTCGGCGACGTTGATGCCGCGCAAGCGCCGATCGGTATGGCGCAGGCGCACCCCGGTTTCCAGAACGTCGAACTTGTGGCGCGACAGCTCCATGCCCAGGCCGTCCAGGCGCGACTGTTCGTGGATCCAGCGTGCCGAGGCGCTGGCGGTGAGGCCAGCCGACTGCGCGAAGGTCCAGTCGAGGCCTGCGTAGCCGATGGTGGTCGGGCCGTGGATCTCCAGCGCCGCCATCGGGCCGGTATTGAGTTCCAGCTCGCTGCGGCTCAGGCCGAACACACCGCTCAAACCGGGCGTGTGGGCGAACGGCAGGTTGAGCGCGACGGCGGCCTGCCAGCTGTCGGCCGGGTCGACGCCATAGGCCAGGTTTGCCGACAGCGTGTCGCTCGCGCCCAGTACGTTGTACGCGGCGATGCCGGCTTCCACGCGGTATCGGCCCGTGGCATCGGTGCCGTGGTTGTTCACGCCCACGCGCACGCCATAGGGGCGGGCGTTGTCCTCGGCCTGCAGCAGCACGTCGGTTTCGCCCGGATTGAGGCCGGGGCGCAGAACAGGCGAAAGCGTGACGCCGGGCAGGTCGCGGGCATAGAGCAGGGCGCGCTCGAGTTCCCGCAGGTGGAGTGGCTTGCCGATCAGCGACAGGCTGCTGGCGGCGATCTGATCTTCGCGGTAGCGCTGGCTGCCATGCGTCAGGATCCGTCCGATGCTGCCTTCCAGCACTTCGATGCGCGCGATGCCGGTCTGGCTGATGTCCTGCGGCGGCAGATAGGCGTAGGCCACGACGAAGCCCGCCTGGCGATACAACCCCGTGATCTCTTCGGCGATCGCTTCGAGCTGCGCCAGGCTGGCCTGCGCCGGCAGCGGGCCGATGATCCGCGCCGCAGCGTCATTGGCGGCATCCTTCACGTGCTGTGCGGTGATGCCCTTGTCGGCGTGCTCGCCCGCACCCCTGACCGTGACGCCGCGCAGCAGCAGGGTTTCGCCAGCTGTCGGGCCGGATTCGACGGCAGGTGGCGCAGGGTCGTCGCCTGTCCGCGCCAGAGCAGGCTGAAGAACGGCGGCCAGGGCGAGGGCGAGGGCGCCGATGCCGGAATGACGTGTGGGGCGATGAATCGGTCGCATGCTTGGGAACTCCAGGTGGATACGGGTGCACTCGGGCGCACACGCGTCCTTGGCAAACGGACGGTGGGCGGAGCGCACAGGTGTGCGCCCAACGCGGATGCGATGCCGGGATTCCGGGAGCGGAGAGTGCGTGGCGACCGGATCCCCCGAGCGGTCAGCAGTGGTCTGTGGCAGTGCGGGTGGCACCGGGCAGAGGCGGCAGAGAAGTATGTAGACCGTTCCTGCGCGCAGGAATCACTGCAATTGGGTAATCGATCGAAAAATGCAGGTCAGTTGCGAGCCTGCGTCAGCAAGCCTGCGGCTCTGTTTTCAGGGCGTGCTGCACATCGCGTAGGTGCAGGCTGATCCGGGTGTGGCCCGCCCGCGACTGGATCTGGAGTTCCCCACCCAAGGCGCCTGCACGCGCCTGCATCGAGTGCATGCCAAGGCCTGCACCATGCTGGCGGACGTGGGGCGCGTCGAAGCCGACGCCATCGTCCTCGATCCGCAGTTCGAGCGCGCCCGGCATCGGGATGTGCAGGGTGACGTCGACGTTGCGTGCATCCGCGTGCTTGATGACGTTGGTCAACGCCTCTTCCAGCAACCGCTTCATTTCCAGGCACTGGCGTGCATCGGGCGGAACGTCCCAATGCGCGGGCACCTGCCAGCGGCTGTGGATGTCGAGCTCATCGAACAGGGTCGAAAATCGGTGACGGACGGGCGCGAGCCAGTCGGTGGGCGTTTGCGGGGGGACGGGGTCGGTGGCCGTGCCGCTGTCGATGATCTGGCGCAGGTCGTCTCGCAACGAACGCAGTGTCGACAGGTGACGGGCGTCATCGGACCTGCCGGTGCCGTGCCTCGGCTGCTCGGCCAGCGCAATGGCGCGGCCGAGCGCGGCGCCCAGGCTGTCGTGCAGGTCGTAACTCATCTGCAGGCGCTCTTTGAGGCGCGAGTTCGCGATTGCCAGTTCCCGCTCCTGCCGCAACGAGATTTCGAGGTCGGTGCATGCCGTCTCGACCGCGGCATTGAGACGTTGGCTGAAGCGCTCGACACGACGCATGTTGCGGGCCACACGTGCGGCGAGCACGATCGAAATGACGAGCGAGAGGGCAATCCCGGCAATGGGCGCATAGGCACCGCGCGTGTAGAGCAGTCCGTTGACTGCCAGCAGGTCGTGCGCGGCTGCGAACAGAAAGACAAGTGCCACGATGGCGAAGGGCCGGTTGCGTGCGTTCGCCCTGTGTGCGCTGCGTACGATAAGCTCGAGGCACGTCATGATGAACGCGCCCACCGCAACGAGTGCATTGATGGAAATGATCGAGGCGAGGAGCGCTTGAGGGGACAGCAGGATCGACGCGGCGCCCATGCCACCGAGCGCGGCCATGGCACGGGTCTGCCGGGTGGACGGCGCCTTCACCAGGAGCCGCAGCACAAACATCCGGAAACAGTAAGCGTATGCCAGCAGTGCGAGCGTGTTGGCTCGCATCAGTGTCTGGGTGTCGGGGAACGGCCAGGTGTCGGTGGCCAGGACGTTCCAGATGAAGCCGGCCCAGGCGAAGCTGGTCAGCGCGAACCAGCCGTGCTCGGCGCGGCGGCGATAGAAGAGCCACATCCCCGCAAACATGCCCCCCATGGCGAGCGAGAGGGTGAGGCTGACGGTGAACATGGTGCGCCGATGCAACTGCAGGGAGTCCATGAGTGCATGGGCCTGGGGCGCGTCGAGGAGATGCACCAGCCCGAGTCCTTGCGAGGGCTGTCCGTGGCCTTGCACCTTGAACCACAGGGTGTTGCGTCCCGGGCGCAGCCCCGATCCGGGCAGAATCCAGTGGCGCGGCATGTTCCAGCTGCGGGACATTGGCTCGTCGAGTTGCAGGTCAGCCCACAACAGGTCGTCGTTGGAGTAGACCGCCCCGGCCATCACGATGGACTCGATCACCAGCGACGGAGGCCCGGCTCTCTGCGTGCAGTCCGAGTGCCAGTCGATCCTGTACCAGACCGTGCCGTCGTGGCCGGGCCATCGCTGCGACCACCGGTCCGGCAGGGTGACCGGCACCCAGCCGGTGGCGGGGTGAGCGGCTGCGGCCTGCTGGGAACCCTCAACACCGCGCGCGGCGGAGATCGATTCGATGACCGGTGTGCAGCACCAGCCTGTGGTGGGCAGCAGCAGTAGCCACGTCAGCAGGCAGAGGGCGCGCTGGCGCAGCACGTGCGTCAGTACACCAGGCCTATTGAGCGGGCTTCGTTCACCGCGCGCGTGCGTGATGAGACTTCGAGCTTCCGGTACACGTTTTTGATGTGGCACTCGACCGTGTAGCGTGACAGGTACAAGGACTCGGCGATCTCGCGATTGCTCAGTCCCTTGGCGACGAGGGTCAAGATCTGTTGTTCCCGGGGACTGAGGCCTGCGCTGTCGGCGGCCGGCTCGCTTGGGGTGGCACTGAAGGGCAGTTCGGCGATGATGTGATGGGCGATGAATGGATCGATCGGAGCGCCACCGCGCAGAATGCTGCGGATCGACAGACTCACCTCCAGGTCATCGCGCTCCTTGAGCACGTATCCCGTTGCACCGGCGCGCAGCGCGGCATACAGCGTCCGCCGCGCGCTCCAGGCGGAGATCACCAGGATGCGCAGCGCCGGATCGGCGGCGCGGAGTTCCTTGATCAGGTCCAGGCCGTCCCCGTCAGGCAGCCGCAGGTCCACCAGCGCGATCGCGAACGGCCCGCTCCGGCTCAATGCGCGTGCCTGCGCAAGTGTGTCAGCACAGGTGATGGTACCAGCGCTATAGCCCAGATCCACCAGCAAACGTATCAGGCGTGCCTGGACGAGTGGTTCGTCTTCCACCAGGAGCAGCGGTGACGGGAGCGCGAGCGTTTGAGCGGGTATCATTCTCTGGAGCTTAACAAACCTGAACCAGTAATCAATAGGCCTCCTGCCATCCGAGCGCGTGTGGGTCCAGCGCACCGTGCGGAAACGGGCCGTGCAGATCGGAGCGCGCGGCGCCGAGGAGATACAATCGTTCGTTGATCTGCCTTCCCTATTCCTTACGGAGTCGTCATGTTTCTCCGCGCTGATCGTCTTGCCCAATTCGACCCCGAACTCGCCCAGGCCATCGCGCAGGAGGTCCGCCGGCAGGAGGATCACGTCGAGCTGATCGCGTCGGAGAACTACTGCAGCGCGCTGGTCATGGCCGCGCAGGGCAGCCAGTTGACCAACAAGTACGCCGAGGGCTACCCGGGCAAGCGCTACTACGGTGGTTGCGAGTACGTCGACGTCGCCGAGCAACTGGCGATCGACCGGCTCAAGCAACTGTTTGATGCCGACTATGCCAACGTGCAGCCGCACTCGGGCTCGCAGGCCAACCAGGCGGTCTACTTCGCGCTGCTGCAGCCTGGCGACAAGATCCTGGGCATGAGCCTGGCACACGGCGGCCATCTGACCCACGGCGCCAAGGTCAACGCCTCTGGCAAGCTGTTCGACGCGGTGCAGTACGGCGTGGACGATGCCGGGCTGATCGACTACGACGAGGTCGAGCGGCTCGCGCTCGAGCACAAGCCGAAGATGGTCGTCGCCGGGTTCTCGGCGTACTCGCAGAAGATCGACTGGGCGCGCTTCCGCGCGATCGCCGACAAGGTCGGTGCACTGCTCTTCGTCGACATGGCCCATGTCGCGGGTCTGGTCGCGGCCGGGGTCTATCCCAGCCCGCTGCCCCATGCGCACGTCGTGACCTCGACCACGCACAAGACGCTGCGCGGCCCGCGCGGCGGCATCATCGTCGCCAGTCGCGAAGGCGCGGGCGACGCGTTCGACGACATGAGCAAGAAGCTGCAGTCGATCGTGTTCCCCGGCATCCAGGGCGGCCCGCTGATGCACGTGATCGCTGCCAAGGCGGTCGCGTTCAAGGAAGCGCTGGACCCGGCGTTCAAGACCTACCAGCAGCAGGTGGTGAAGAACGCGCAGGCCATGGCGAAGGTGATCATCGAGCGCGGCTACAAGATCGTTTCCGGCAGCACCGAAAATCACTTGATGCTGGTCGACATGATCGGTAAGGACGTCAGTGGCAAGGAGGCCGAAGAAGCCCTGGGCCGCGCCCACATCACGGTCAACAAGAACGCCGTGCCCAACGACCCGCGCAAGCCGTTCGTGACCTCGGGCCTGCGCCTGGGGACGCCGGCGGTGACCACGCGCGGCTACACCGAGGCCGACTGCGCCGACCTGGCCCACTGGATCTGCGACGTGCTCGACGCACCGGCCGACGACAGCGTCATCGCCGCCGTGCGCGAGAAGGTCGCCGCGCAGTGCGCCAAGTATCCGGTGTATGGCTGATGTGGGCTGCATCGCTGCTTGCCGTGCTGGCAGCTGCGTCGTCGCAGGCGCAAGAAGGCAACGTCGTGCGCGACGCTGTCGTCGCTCCGATCTACGCCGAGGCTGGGCCTGAGGAGCTGTTGCTCTGTCCGGCCGGCACGACGCCTCGAATGGCGGAAGACCAGCTGCGCGAGCGTCTCGAAGCCTGGTATGGCGACCTGGTCGATCAGGACATCTCGGCCGCCGTGGATCCCATCTTGCGCGAGGCGCCCCGAGAGCTGCGCTACCCCAGACGGGCGCTGCGCGCCTATGGCGCTGGCCACGTTGTGGTGCTGATCCTGGTCGAGAAGGATGGCTCGGTGCCCGAAGCACTGGTGACCTGCAGTTCCGATCCGCTTTATGAGGCCAGTGCTGTCGAATTCGCGCTTGGGTATCGTTTCTTGCCGTCTACATTGCATGGCCAGCCGATCCGCTCGCTGGTCCGCCAGCCGGTCGAGTTCGGCACCCCCTAGCGCTGGATTTCCTCGGGAACCGGTATGCACTGCCCCTTCTGCCAGCACATCGATACCCGGGTGATCGATTCGCGCGCGTCCGAGGACGGCGCGACGATCCGCCGGCGTCGCGAGTGCGAGGCCTGCGGGGAGCGGTTCAGCACGCTGGAGACGATCGAGCTCAAGCTGCCTGCGATCATCAAGGGCGATGGTCGCCGGGAGCCGTTCGACGCGCGCAAGCTGCGCTTGAGCATGGACCGCGCGCTGCACAAGCGGCCGGTGTCGGAGGAGCAGATCGAGGCGACGGTGCGGGCGGTGGTGCACCAGTTGCGCATGACCGCCGAGCGCGAGGTCTCGTCGCGGCGAGTCGGCGAGTTCGTCATCGCCGAGCTGCGCAAGCTCGACCACGTCGGTTTCGTGCGGTTCGCCTCGGTGTACCGGGCATTCGAGGACGTGGCCGATTTCCGTGAGGAACTCGACCGGCTCGAGCGCGACCTGCCGGCCGATGCGCAACTGCCGCTGCTCGGCGGCGAGGCGCTGCCGCCCGGCCGGGGCGCGCGCAAGCGCTGACTGGCCGCGCCAACTGTGCGGTTGGCGAGATCGGAGGTCCGTGACCGCCGATGACGCGCCGAGCGCAGGCGCGCGCGCTGTGGCGAGGCCCGCCCCCTGATCGCCTGGAGACCCCCGCATGACCGACTTCGATACCGACGATCACCGCCATATGGCGCATGCGCTGGCGCTGGCCGAACGCGGCGCCTGGACGACGCGGCCCAACCCGATGGTCGGCTGCGTGCTGGTGCAGGGCGGCGCGGTCGTCGGCGAGGGCTGGCACCAGCGCAAGGGCGGGCCGCACGCGGAAGTGTTCGCGCTGCAGGCGGCCGGCGCGCGGGCGCAGGGCGCCACCGCCTACGTGACCCTCGAGCCGTGCGCGCATGTCGGCAGCACCGGGCCGTGCGCCGATGCGTTGATCGCGGCCGGGGTGACACGCGTGGTCGCGGCGATGCGTGATCCGTTCCCGCAGGTCGACGGCGCCGGCTTCGCCCGGTTGCGCGCGGCCGGGATCGCAGTCCAGGCCGGCTTGCTGGAAGCGCAGGCGCGCGCGCTCAATGCAGGCTTCCTGTCACGCGTCGAGCGCGGCCGGCCGTGGGTGCGGGTCAAGCTTGCCTGCAGTCTCGATGGCCGCACGGCGATGGCCGACGGCGACTCGAAATGGATCAGCGGGCCGCTGTCGCGGGCCGATGTCATGCGCTGGCGCGCACGCAGCGGCGCGATCCTGACCGGCAGCGGGACCGTGCTGGCCGACGATCCAGCGCTGACCGTGCGGCTCGAGGACGCGGCGTCGTTCGTGCCGCCGCTGCGTGTCGTGCTCGATGCTGGGCTCGCCTCGCTGTCGCGCCGACAGGTCCGCGATGCGGCCGCGCCCACGCTCTACCTGCACGCCGCCGATGTCGCGGTGCCGGCGGACCTGGGCTGCGAACACGCCGCGTTGCCGCGGCGCGACGGCCGGCTGGACCTGGCGGCGGCGCTGGCATTGCTGGCCGCGCGCGGGATCAACGAGGTCCAGGTCGAGGCCGGGCCCGTGCTGTCGGGCGCGCTACTGCGCGCCGGCCTGGTCGACGAGTTGCTGCTCTACGTCGCCCCGGTGCTGCTCGGCGAGCGCGCCCGGCCGCTGTTCGATGGCCTGGGCATCGACGCGATGGCGCGCCGGCTGCGGCTGGAAACGGTCGATGTTGCGCGTTTTGGCGACGACATCCGGCTGCAGCTGCGTCCGGTCGCAGCCGGCTGAGCCAGCCGCCCCGCGCCAAGGCACCGGATCGCGGCGCTTTCCTGCGCCCGGGAGTGGGAAAGCGCCAGACAGGCGCGTGAGGCCCGGCCCGGTGCAATGAAGCGTCCCGCCGCGCGGGGCAGGCGAGGGCCGCGGCGCTGCTAGAATGCCCGCGCCGGCCTGTCCGGCAACCAATCGAATGTCTTCAGGGCGGGGTGGAAGTCCCCACCGGCGGTAGGCGCGGCGACGCGCGAGCCCGCGAGCGCTGCCGGCGATGTGCGAGATCCTCGCATCGGCCCGGCAGGTCAGCAGACCCGGTCGAAGTCCGGGGCCGACGGTCAGAGTCCGGATGCAAGAAGACGACGTCATGCGTGGCCCCGCGGCCGCGCGCGCTGTCGCGTCCCGAACCGTTCCCATTCGGCACACCGTGCGGGCGACCGCGCGGACGGAGGCAGCGACATGTTCACCGGATTGATCGAAGGCGTCGGACGCCTGGTTTCCAACGAGTCCCGCGGCGGCGACGCGCGGCTGCGTATCGCGGTCGGCACGTTGCCGTTGGCGGACGTGGCGCTGGGCGAGAGCATCGCGGTCAACGGCGTTTGTCTGACGGTCGTCGCACACGACGACGCGCACTTCGAGGCCGATGCCTCGACCGAGACGCTGGCCCTGACCACGCTCGGTGCGCTGGCCGCGGGCCGACCGGTGAACCTCGAGCGCGCGATGCGCCCGACCGACCGGCTCGGCGGACATCTGGTCAGCGGCCATGTCGATGGCGTCGGCCGGGTGGCCTCGGTGCACGACGACGCGCGCGCGCAGCGCTGGCGCTTCCAGGCGCCGGCGGCGCTGCTGCGCTACGTCGCGCACAAGGGTTCGATCTGCGTCGATGGTGTCAGCCTGACGGTCAACGCGGTCGATGCCGACGGCTTCGAAGTGGCGCTGGTGCCGCACACCGTGGCGCACACTGCGTTCGGCGTCACCGCGGTGGGCGAGGCGGTCAACCTCGAGGTGGACCTGGTCGCGCGCTATGTCGAGCGCCTGCTCGCCAGCGGCGTGGTGCCGCCTGGAGCGCACGCATGAACTTCGCCCCGATCCCCGAACTGCTCGAAGAGATCCGCGCCGGGCGGATGGTCGTGGTCGTCGACGATGAGGACCGCGAGAACGAGGGCGACCTGATCATGGCCGCCGAACTGGTCCGGCCGTCCGACATCAACTTCATGGTCACCCACGGTCGTGGCCTGGTCTGCCTGCCGCTGACGGCCGACCGCGCGGCTCAGTTGGGCCTGGCGCCGATGGTGCGGGCCAACACCGCGCAGTTCCAGACCAACTTCACGGTCAGCATCGAGGCCGCCGAGGGCGTGACCACGGGCATCTCGGCGCACGACCGCGCGCATACCATCCGCACCGCGGTCCGGGCCAACGCGCGGCCGGAGGACCTGCACCAGCCCGGCCACATCTTCCCGCTGATCGCCCAGCCCGGTGGCGTGCTGACCCGCGCCGGCCACACCGAGGCCGGTGTGGACCTGGCGATGCTGGCCGGTCTTGAGCCGGCGGGCGTGCTGGTGGAGATCCTCAACCCCGACGGCAGCATGGCGCGTCGTCCAGAGTTGGAGGCGTTCGCGCGCGAGCACGGGCTGAAGATGGGCTCGATTGCCGACCTGATCGCCTATCGCCTGAGCACCGAGCGCACCGTCGAGCGCATCGACGAGCGCGAGATCGAGACCGAGTTCGGCCCGTTCCGGCTGGTGACCTATCGCGACCGGATCGCGCACGAGCTGCATTTCGCGCTGGTGCGCGGCACGCCGGATGCGGCGACGCCGACGCTGGTCCGTGTGCAGGTCGAGAACCCATTGGCCGACCTGCTGCACTGGCGCCGCGACGATTTCGGCGTCGCCGCCACCGATGCGCTGCGGGCGATCGCGGCCGAAGGGCAGGGCGTGATGGTCGTGCTGTCGGCGCCGCGCGATGCCGATGGCCTACTGGCGCGGCTGCGGCGCGAGCCGGTCGTGCGCCCCCCGGGCAAGGACAAGGATGTCGGGCAGTGGCGACGCAACGGCGCCGGCGCGCAGATCCTGGCCGACCTCGGCCTGGGCCGGCTGCGCGTGCTGGGCACGCCGCGCCGGCAGATCGGCCTGTCCGGCTACGGGCTGGAGGTCGTGGAGACCGTTCCGGCATGACGCGCGCTAAACTGGCCGGCCTGAGCGAGGCCCCATGCCCATGAGTCACATCGAAGGCGACCTGCGCGCCCCGGCCGGCGCGCGCTACGCGATCGTCGCCAGCCGCTGGAATCCCAAGATCACCGACGCCCTCGTCGCCGGCGCGCGCAAGGCGTTCGCCGACCACGGCGTCGCCGACGACGCGGTCGACGTGGTGCGCGTGCCCGGTGCCTGGGAGATCCCGTTGGCGTGCGCGCGCCTCGCCGCGGCCGGCGGCCATGCCGCGCTGCTGGCCCTGGGCTGCGTGGTGCGCGGCGATACCCGGCACTACGAGCAGGTGGCCGACGGCTGTAGCGATGCGCTGATGCGTGTTGCGCTCGATGCCGGCGTGCCGGTCGCCAACGGCGTGCTCGCGGTCGAAGACTACAGCGACGCCGAGAAGCGGGCCGGCGGCAGCCATGGCAACAAGGGCGAGGAGGCGGCGCTGGTCGCCATCGAAATGAGCAACCTGCTGGACAAGATCGGATGACCCAGACCCGTAAACCCCATGGCGTCGACCCGGTGCTGCGCTCGCGCGCGCGCCGCCGCGCGCTGCAGGCCGTCTACGCGATGCAGATGTCGGGCGCGCAGGCGCGCGATATCGTCGCGCAGTTCGCCCACGAACAAGCCAAGGAGGTCGCCGATCTGGCGTACTTCGAGGATCTGGTACACGGCGTGGGCAGCCGTTACCGCGAGCTCGACGCCGCGCTGGCGCCGTTCCTCGATCGCGAGATCGACGAGGTCGACCCGATCGAGCGCGCGATGCTGCGCATCGCCGCCTACGAGCTGCAGCACCGCGTCGACGTGCCCTACCGCGTGGTCATCGACGAGGCCCTGCGCACGGTCAAGCGCTTCGGCTCCGAGCACGGCCACACTTACGTCAACGGCGTGCTCGACCGCGCCGCTGCGCAGTGGCGCGCGCCCGAGGTCGGGGCGTTGCGCAGCCGCTGACCGCCTTCGCGTCGCATTCCGGTGGCTGGCGAGTTCTCGCTGATCGATCGCATCCGCGCCCGCGTGGTGCGGCGGGGCGATGTGGTGCTGGGCATCGGCGATGACGCCGCGCTACTGACGCCCGAGGCGGGCGGGCAGCTCGTGGTGGCGATGGACACGCTCAATGTCGGCGTGCATTTTCCCGGCGACACCGCCGCCGCCGACATCGGCTGGAAAGCGCTGGCGGTCAATCTGTCGGACCTGGCGGCGATGGGCGCGCGACCGGCCTGGTGCACCTTGTCGCTGTCGCTGCCGACCCCCGATACGGAGTGGATCGACGCCTTCCTCGACGGCTTCGACGCGCTGGCGCGTCCGCACGCGGTCGCGTTGGTCGGTGGCGACACCACGCGCGGCCCGCTGTCGGTCTGTGTCGCGGTCCACGGCTTCGTCGCGCCTGGCCACGCCCTGCGGCGCGATGGTGCCCAGGTCGGCGACGACGTCTGGGTCAGCGGCTCCCTGGGCGATGCGGCCGCCGCACTTGCGCAGTGGACGCAGGGCGGGGCGCGCGATACCGAATTGCGTCGCCGGCTCGACCGGCCGGACCCGCGGCTCGCGCTGGGTCAGGCGCTGGTGACGCATGCGCATGCCGCGATCGACGTGTCCGATGGCCTGCTGGCCGATCTCGGCCATCTCTGCCGGGCGAGTGGGGTGGCTGCGCAGGTCGATGTCGATGCGCTGCCGGCCTCCGCGGCGTTGCGGCGCGCGATCGCCGACCCTGGACAACATCGTACGTTGCAGGCCACGGGCGGCGACGACTACGAGCTGTGTTTTACCGCGCCCCAGCATGCGCGCGCGGCGATCGCCGCGATTGCGCGGGCCAGCGGGATCCCGGTCACCCGGGTCGGGTGCATCGTGGCCGGCGACGGCGTCGTCGCGCGCACGGGCGACGGTGCCGCCTGGACGCCCGCCCGCGCCGGCTGGGACCACTTCGCCGGTTGAATCAGCGCGATGCGGTGTCCGGCACCGGACGGGTGCGCACCTCGTCGGGCAGCAGGCTCAGCACTTCGTCGATGATGCCGGGCAGGGACTGCTCGCTGTAGCCGCGATGCGTGAAGGCGACGCGGCCGTCGCGGTCGAGCATGAACATGTGCGGCAGCGTCCTTACCCCGTAGAGATCGCTGATGCGGCCGCGCGGGTCCGGGACCCAGGTCAGGTCGATGTCGCGGTTCTTGCGGACCACGTCGATGAAGTCGGCGCGCGGTTCCTTGTAGTTGACCGCGACGACCTCGAGCGCATCCCGGCCGACCACGCGCTGGAAATGGCCCAGGACCGGCAGTTCCTTGCGGCAGGGCGGGCACCATGAGGCCCAGAAGGTCACGATCACGACCTTGCCGCGCAGCGCGGCAAGATCCACCTCGCGGCCGGCGCGATCCTTGCCGAGCAACGGCGGCGGCACGCTGCCGACCGGCGGTGGTGTCGCCTCCTGGGCGCACGCGCCGCCCATCGCAGCGGTGAGCAGCGCGCAGGCCAGCACGCAGCTGACGATCGATCGCCTCATCCCTGAATCCCCTGTGGTTCCCCGCGCCGATCTTCGCATGCGCGGGGCCTGATACGTACTGGGTCTCGCCAGGGGCGGTGCGTTCGCGCGGCGATCGACACGCACGAATGCGTTTGATCGGGTATCGCTGCCTCGCGGATCGATGCACGCCGCCCGCGCGGCGCGGACACACGCTCAATCGTCCGCGCGGAACGCGTCCTCGATCCAGCGCAGGGTCGGCGCGGCCGCATCGCCGGTGGTTTCGACGACATCGAAGCGACAGGGCAGGTCGCGCAGTCGGGGCTGGCGCGACAGGAACAACTGCGCTGCCAGTACGATCCGACGGCGCTTGCCGGCATCGATCGAGGCCGCGCCGCCGCCGAAGCGCAGGGTGCGCCGGTGCCGCACCTCGACGAACACGACCGTCGCGGCCGCGCCGCGCGCGTCGCGCATGACCAGGTCCAGCTCGCCGCCGCGGTAGCCGACGTTGGCGGCCAGCAGCGTCAGTCCGGCCGCCTGCAGGTGGGCCAGCGCCGCCCGCTCGGCGGCCTGGCCGTCGCTGCGGCGCTCGTTCAACCGCCAGCGTCCGCCTGCGCGACCACGCGGCCGTCGCGCCAGGTCGCCCAGGCCGGCTGGCGCACGACCTGGCCGCCGGGGCCGATGCGCAGCATGCCGGTGGCGCCGCCGATACCGGCCTCGGCATTGCGGCTCAGATGTTCGAGGTAGCCGCTCAGCAGCCAGGCATCGAAGCCGAACGCGAACAGCCGCGCCGCGCCGCCGCGCGCGGTCGGCAGGTCGCGCGCGATCGTCGCCTGCGGCGGCAGCGAGCGCGCGCTGGCCCCGGTGGACCAGCTTTCGGTGGGGAACATGATGCCGTCCAGGATCTGGTCTTCCTCCGGCTTGCCGGTGCCTGCGGTCAGCTGCGAGGTGCCCAGGCGCAACCGGCTGCCGAGCCCGGCGACCGACAGCTGGGGGGCGATCACGCGCGCCTGGTTGCCGCGGATCGCCAGGAACACCGCATCCACGCCCGCGCCGGCGGTCACCGCATTGCGGAAGGCGGCGGTCTGGTCGACCGGGGTGTCGCCGACGACCGCGATCGTGCTGACGATGGTGCCGCCGGCCTGGGTCAGACGCGCGCGCAGGGCGTCGACGCTGCGCCGTGCATTGTCGTCGCCATTGCTGAGCACCAGTACATTGCGCGCGTTGCGGCGCAGCAGGTACTGCGCGGCCGCATCGCCTTCGTCCTCCGGCGCCAACGAGAACGCCGCGGCGTTCTGGGGGGGCGTGGTCGCACCGCGGTTGAGCGCGAGCAGCGGCACCGCCGAGGCCGACTGCATGACCGCGTCGACCTCGTCGCGGCCCAGCGGCCCGACGATCTGGTCGGCGCCCTCGGCGATCGCGCGGGCATAGGCCCCGGCGGCGCCGGCCGGCGTGCCGGCGGTGTCGTAGAAGGCCAGTTCCGGCCGCGTGCGGCGCTCGCCGTAGTAGCCGGCCAGCAGGCCGTCCCGGACCGGACCGGCGGCGGTCGCCAGCGCGCCGCTCATCGGCAGCAGCACCGCGAGCTTGCGCGGCGGGCGGTAGCCGTCGGATTCGGCGGGCGGGCGAGCGTCGTCGAACTGCCAGCGGCCCGGCTCGGCGGGGGCGACGTCGCTGGCCCCTGGGCCGGCGGTGCCGGTGGTGCGCACGGTCGCGCACCCGGCGATCAGCGCCACCAGGGCCACGGCCACCATCGGGCGGGTGGCGCTGCCGGGACGGAGGACGCGCGGGGTCGCGTGCGCGGTCTGGGCCTGGGTTGCTGTCATGTCGCGGTTCCGCTGCGGGATAATGGCCGCATTCTAGCGTTCCGCTGTGGAGACGATGACTGCATCCGCCCGCCCCATGCCCGCGCCGGGCGTCCTGCACGTCGTCGCCACGCCGATCGGCAACCTGGGCGATCTGTCGCCCCGCGCGCAGCAGGTGCTGCGCGAGGTCGATGCGATCTGCGCCGAGGACACCCGGCACACCCGCCAGTTGCTCGGCCATTTCGGCATCGAGCGACCGCTGGTCGCGCTGCACGAGCACAACGAGGACGGGCTGGCGGCGCGCCTGGTGGAGCGCCTGCGCGGCGGCGAGGCCCTGGCGCTGGTCAGCGATGCGGGCACCCCGCTGGTCAGCGATCCGGGTTTCCGACTGGTCGCGGCCGCGCGCGCGGCCGGCCTGCGGGTGTCGCCGGTGCCGGGCCCGAGTGCCTTGATTGCGGCGCTGAGTGCGGCCGGGCTGCCCAGCGACCGGTTCGTGTTCGAAGGGTTTCTGCCGGCGAAGGCGGGCGCGCGGCGCGAACGGCTGCAGGCGCTCGCCGCCGAGCCGCGCACCTTGTTGTTCTACGAGTCCTCGCACCGGATCGACGCAATGCTCGCCGACGCCGTCGCGGCATTCGGTCCCGCGCGCCGCGCGGTGGTCGCCCGCGAACTCACCAAGTTGTTCGAGACCGTGCTCGACGGCGACCTGGCAGCGTTGCACGCGCGCGTCGTCGCCGACGCCGACCAGCGCAAGGGCGAGTTCGTCGTGCTTGTCGAAGGCGCGCCCGCTTCCGAGGATGCAGCACTGGCGGAAGGGCGGCGGCTCTACGCCGCGCTCGCGCGACACTTGCCGCCGTCGACCGCGGCCAAGGTCGCCGCCGAACTCAGCGGCGCGCCGCGCAAGGCGCTCTACGGCCAGGGAACTCAGGACGCCTGAACGGGTCGAATGGCATCCGTCGCAAGGATGCCGATCGCATGTCCCGAGCCCTCCGCCGTCTGGCGGCCTTCATGTTCTGTTTCGTGCTGGCCGGTTGTGCCTTCCGCGTGCAGGAATCGCATCTCGTCCGGCCGATGCCGGCGCCGCCGACCGATCTGGACGCGCTGCGTGCCGCCTACCCGGCCCACACCGCGACCGAGACGCGGATCGAGACCGCCGATGGCGCCTCGCTGTACCAACTGCGGTTGCAGCGGCCCGACGCCCGCGCGACGGTGCTGTACTTTGGCGGTAACGGCTATCGCATCGGGTTGCATGCCAAGTTCGCCCTGCGGGCCTACGAGGCATTGCCAGTGGATCTGGTGCTGGTCGATCACCGCGGCTACGGTGGCAGCACCGGGACACCGACCATCGCCGCGCTGCAGGCCGACGCGCTGCAGGTCTACGATGCGCTGCGCGCCGAGACCGCGGCGTCGGGCCGGCCGCTGATCGTGCACGGGCAATCGCTGGGCAGTTTTCTTGCCGGCCATGTCGCCGATGCGCGCACGCTCGATGCCGTGATCCTCGAAAGTTCGATGACGACGACCGAGGACTGGGCCGCGGCGATGCGCGCGCGGTCGGGGTTCTGGACGCGGCTGGCAGTGCGCGGCTTCGACATTGCGCCGGCCTTGCGGCAGGCCGGCAACCTCGAGATCGCCAGGCGACTGGACGAGCCGGTGCTGTTCGTCGTCGGCGAACGCGACGTCGTCACTGCGCCGCGGTTCTCGCAGGCGCTGTACGACGCGACGCCGCTGCCGCCCCAGGACAAGCGCCTGGAGGTCGTGCCCGAGCGCGGCCACAACGACGCGTCGTCCTCGCCCCAGTTCCGCGCCGCGATGCTGGCGCTGCTGGATCGCGTCGAGCGCGATTGAGGGGGTGGTCGCGCAGGTTGCCGGTATGCATGAAACGCACCGCGTGGCGAGGTGCTCCAAGCCGAGGCTGCCACGCCTGGAGTGGCATGCGACAATGCGCGCCGGCGGAGTCGGCCGGACAGTCGCGTCGTCGGCCTTCACTTCGGTGGAGACCGGCGCCGAGGAAAGTCCGGGCTCCACAGGGCACGGTGCCAGGTAACGCCTGGGCGGCGCGAGTCGACGGAAAGTGCAACAGAAAGATACCGCCAGCGGCCCGGTCGTCTCCGGACGGCCTGGTGCGGGCAAGGGTGAAATGGTGCGGTAAGAGCGCACCGCGAGCCTGGTAACAGGCCGGCACGGCAAACCCCACCGGGAGCAAGACCAAATAGGGACCTCATGACGCGGCCCGCGTCGGGTCCGGGTAGGTTGCTTGAGCGTATCGGTGACGATGCGCCTAGAGGAATGACTGTCCACGACAGAACCCGGCTTATAGGCCGGCTCCGCCACCTGATCGAAAGCGGCTGATCTCCCCTGCAGCGCAGGGGAGGTCGGCACGTGCTGCGGGCTGGACGGGCTGCGTTGATCGAGATGCGGCGCGCTCGTCGAGGTCGCGGCGTGATGGAACGCAGTGAGTAGAGAAAGGCCCGATCCTGCGACCGTCCGCCCCCGCCCCAGTCCTCCTCCGCAGGTGGGGAGGGCGCAGGCGTCCGCCCCCGCCCCAGTCCTCCTCCGCAGGTGGGGAGGGCGCAGGCGTCCGCCCCCACCCCAGTCCTCCTCCGCAGGTGGGGAGGGCGCAGGCGTCCGCCCCCGCCCCAGTCCTCCTCCGCAGGTGGGGAGGGCGCAGGCGTCTGCCTCCACCCCAGGCCTCCCCCGCAGGCGGGAGAGGGCGCATGGCGGGTTCGCATTGCATGCGAGGTCTCCCTGCAGCGCCGCGTACCGATCACCTCCCCCGCACCGCGGGGGAGGTCGCGCGCGCAGCGCGCGGGTGGGGGCGGGTTGGGGGCGGGGCTCTCGTCGCTTAGGTGAGACAAACGCGACATTTCTGCGCGTCAACCCGTCGCACCCCGGCGGTCGGCCTGCGTATGCTGCATCGCAACATGACGATTCCGTAAAGGCCGCGTGACGGTGACGTTCAGGTCCAAAAGTGACGCATTCTCAAAATTTGAGACGAAACAGACGGTTGTGGATAAAGCTTGAACAAGTCTCTGAAGAGTGCCGCAAGTCATTGACGGGACAGGCGAAAAGCGCCGTACAAAGCTGTTGACAACCCGCAGACGCACTCCTAAGGTGGCGACACGTGGGGAAACCTGGGATTTCGTGGTTTTCCGGCGCACAAGCCCGCCGAAGACGGGCGCCACGAGGTAGGACGGACGTGTTCCAGGGCGAAACCGCCATCACCATCGACGACAAGGGCCGACTGGCGATTCCCACCGCCTATCGGGATGTCGTCGCGCGTGAGTGCGACAACCGTCTGGTGCTGACCTACAACCCCTTCGACGCCGGCAGCCTCTACCTCTACCCGTACAAGGTCTGGGAAGGCGTCCGCGACAAGATCAATGCGTTGCCGCGCACCCGCTCCACCAACCGCACCCTCCAGCTCAAGCTGGTCGGTGCGGCGATGGTCGTCGAGCCCGACGGCAACGGCCGCATCGGCATCCCCGCCAGCCAGCGCACGACCGTCGGCATCGAACGCAAGGCGGTGCTGGTGGGCATGGGGGACAAATTCGAACTCTGGAGCGAGCAGGCGCACCAAGCCCAGATCCGGCAGACGCTCAGCGACGCGGACATGGACGGTGACGACCTGGTCGGATTGCAGTTGTGACGGGCGGTGGTGCGGATGCCACGTCCGGCCACCTCCCGGTGTTGTACGCGCAAGTCCTCGAGGGCCTGTGTGTACGTGAAGACGGGCGGTACCTGGACGGCACGTTCGGACGCGGCGGCCACGCTGGCGGCGTCCTCGAACGCCTTGGCCCCGGAGGTCGACTGCTGCTGATGGACAAGGATCCCGACGCGATCGCAGTGGCCCAGGCGCGCTTCGGCGCCGACGTGCGCGTGGCCATCCGCCGCGGCAGCTTCGCTGCGCTCTCCGATTGGGACGCCGTGGTGCAGGCGCCGCTCGACGGCGTGCTGTTCGACCTGGGCGTGTCGTCGCCGCAGCTCGATGTCGCCGACCGCGGCTTCAGCTTCGGCAAAGACGGCCCGCTGGACATGCGCATGGACCCCGACACGGGCGAAAGCGCTGCGCAGTGGCTGGCGCATGCCGCCGAGGCGGAGATCGCCGACGTGCTGTGGACCTATGGCGAGGAGCGCATGAGCCGGCGCATCGCGCGGGCGCTCGTCGCGCGCCGCGCGCAGGCCCCGTTCGAGCGCACCGCGGACCTGGCGGCGGTCATCGCCGCGAACGTGCCGCGCGCCAAGCCCCAGCGCGGCCAGCGCGAGACCCATCCGGCGACGCGCTCGTTCCAGGCGATCCGGATCCACGTCAACCGCGAGCTGGCCGATCTGGAGGCCGGTCTCGATGCCGCGCTCCAGGTGCTGGCACCGGGCGGACGACTGGCGGTGATCAGCTTCCATTCGCTCGAGGATCGCATCGTCAAGCGCTTCATCGCGCGTCACGCCAAGGCGCCGGCCGGCAATCGCCGCCTGCCCGAAGCGCAGGCGTTCGTGCCGGTGCTGCGCATCGTCGCCGACGCCACCAAGGCCGACGCCGCCGAGCTGCACGACAACCCGCGCGCGCGCAGCGCCGTGCTGCGCGTGGCCGAGAAGCTGCCGGCCGCCGATGCGGAGGCTGCATGAAGCTGCGCCACCTCGTCGTCGCCCTGCTGCTGGCTGCCAACGTGATCACCGCGATCGGCGTGGTGCACGCACGCCACGACTACCGCCAGCTGTACATCCAGCTGACCCGGCTCGAGCGTGCGCGCGACGAACTCAATGTCGATTTCGGCCGTCTGCAGCTCGAGCAGGCCACCTGGGCGATGAGCAACCGCGTCGACCAGGTCGCACGCGAGCGCCTGGGCATGCGTTTCCCCGAAACCGCCGAGATCGTGGTGATGCGGCCATGAAGCTCGGCAGGTTCATCAAGGCCGGCGACGGCCACGCCAAGAAGCCGCGCAAGCGCGCGCAGTTCGATCTGCGCCTGCGGCTGATGCTGGTGGGCGGTGCGCTGGGCCTGGGCGCGATGGCGCTGGTCGGTCGCGCGGTCGACCTGCAACTGATCGACAACGCGTTCTACCAGCAGAAGGCCGACGCGCGCTTCCGCCGCGAAATGCCGATTCCGGCTTCGCGCGGCATGATCACCGACCGCAACGGCGAGCCGCTGGCGATTTCCTCGCCGGTCGAATCGCTGTGGATCAATCCCCAGGAACTGAGCAAGCATCCCGACCGCCTGCCGGAACTGGCCGAGGCGACCGGCCTGCCGCTCGAAGAGTTGTCGCGCGCGGTCTCGCAGCGGGCCGACAAGGAGTTCATGTACGTGCCGCGCCATCGCCGGATCAGTCCGTCGACGGCCAAGCGCGTCCTCGATCTGGGCATTCCGGGCGTGTTCTCGCAGCGCGAGTACCGCCGCTTCTACCCGCAGGGCGAGGCGGTCTCGCACGTGCTCGGCTTCACCAACATCGACGACCGCGGCCAGGAAGGCATCGAGCTGGCGTTCGACGACTGGCTGACCGGCACCCCCGGCGCGCAGAACGTGATCCGCGACCGGCACGGTCGCATCGTCGAACACGTGAACCTGGTCCGCGCCGCCGAGCCGGGCAAGGACCTGGTGCTGAGCATCGACCGCCGCATCCAGTTCCTGGCCCATCGCGAGCTGCGGCGCGCGATCGAGGAGACCGGCGCCAGCGCCGGTTCGATCGTCATCCTCGAGGTGGCGACCGGTGAGGTGTTGGCGATGGCCAACCTGCCGACCTACAACAACAACCGCGTCACCGGCGAAAACCGCGACGCGCACCGCAACCGCGCGGTGACCGACCTGCTCGAGCCCGGCTCGACGATGAAGCCGATCACGATCGCCGCGGCGCTGGAGAAGGGCGTCATCACGCCGACCAGCACCTTCAACACCAGCCCGGGCTGGATTCCCAACGGGCGCTTCAAGACCAGCGACTTCCGCAACTACGGCGTGCTCGACACCACCGGCATCATCACCAAGAGCTCCAACGTGGGCTCGGCGATGGTCGTGCACAAGCTCGACAGCCAGTACTTCTATGATTTCGTGCGCAGCTTCGGCTACGGCCGCAGCACCGGCAGCGGCTTCCCTGGCGAGGCCGCTGGCCTGTTCCCGGACCCCGCGCGCTGGAGCGGCACCACCAAGCAGGGCATGTCCTACGGCTATGGCCTGTCGGTGACGCCGATGCAGATCGCGCACGCCTACGCCACGCTGGGCAACCATGGCCGCGCGCTGCCGCCGACCTTCGTCAAGGGCGGGGCCGGCGAGCCGCGTCAGGTGCTGTCGGCGAAGGTCGCCGACGAAGTGGTGCGGATGATGCAGACGGTCACCGAGCCCGGGGGCACGGGCACCCGCGCCGCGATCCTGGGCTACCACGTCGCCGGCAAGTCGGGCACCGCGCGCAAGGCCAGCGGTGGCGGTTACGCCCGGCGGTATCTCGCATTCTTCGCCGGCCTGGTGCCGGTCGCCGATCCCCGTTTCGCGATGGTCGTGGTCATCGACGATCCCGACACCTCCAAGGGCGGCTCGACCTACGGTGGCGGCTACGTGTCCGCGCCGGTGTTCAAGCGCGTGATGGATGGCGCGTTGCGGCTGATGGACGTGCCGCCCGACGACATCGAGACCTGGTTGGCCGCGCAGGCCGCCAACGAAGCCAAGCTCGCGCGCGAACAGGGTCGCAGGCCGACGGCCGCGCACGCGGCGACGACGGGGACGCCGCAATGAGCCGCGCGATGCCGTTGTCCGAGCTGCTGCCCGATGTTGCCGCAGTGCCGGCCGACACCGTGATCACCGGCCTGGTGCAGGACAGCCGTGCGCTGCGGCCGGGCGATGCCTTCGTCGCGATCGGCGGTTTCGGCACGCATGGTCTGCATTTCGCTGCCCAGGCCCAGGCCGCGGGCGCCAGCGCCGTGCTGTTCGAGCCGCCGGTCCCGGCCGAGATCGAGACGCTGCCGGCCGATGCGATCGCCGTGGCCGGCCTGCGCGATCGCATGGGCACGATGGCCGATACCTTCCACGGCCAGCCGTCGCAGGCGATGACCATGGTCGGCGTCACCGGCACCAGCGGCAAGACGTCCACGGTGCAGTTGCTGGCGCAGGCGCTGGAGGCATCGGGCACGCGCGCCGGCACGATCGGCACGCTCGGCGCCGGCCTGCACGGTGCCGTCGCCCCGACCGGCTTCACCACGCCGCTGGTGCTGCAGACCCATGCGCTGCTGGCGCAGTTGCGCGACGACGGCGCGCAGGCGGTGGCAATGGAAGTCAGTTCGCACGCGCTCGACCAGGGTCGTATCGATGCGGTGCACTTCGATGTCGCGGTGTTCACCAATCTCACCCGCGACCACCTCGACTACCACGGCGACATGGCCGGCTACGGCGAGGCCAAGGCGAAGCTGTTCGTGCGCCCCGGCCTCAAGGCCGCGGTGATCAATGTCGACGATCCGTTCGGCGCCACGCTGCCGGCGCGGCTCGATACTGCCGTGCGCGCGATCCGCGTCAGCGCCGCCGGCGCGGCCGATGCCGACATCGCCGCCTCGGACGTTGCGCTCGATGCCGACGGCATCGCGTTCTCGCTGCGCATCGGTGGCGAACGGCTGACGGTGCGCTCGTCGCTGCTGGGTCGCTTCAATGTCGACAACCTGCTGGCCGTCGCCGGCGTGCTCGCCGCGCTCGGCCAGGCGCCGGCGCAGATCGTGCGCGCGCTCGGCGCATTGCAGCCCATCGCCGGCCGCATGAACCGCTTTGGCGGCGGCGACACGCAGCCGCTGGTGGTCGTCGACTACTCGCACAAGCCCGATCCGCTGCAGCAGGCGCTGCAGTCGCTGCGCGGCCACCTGCGCGGCCGGCTGACCTGCGTGTTCGGCTGCGGCGGCGAGCGCGACACCGGCAAGCGCGCGCAGATGGCGGCGATCGCCGAGGCCCATGCCGACCGGGTGATCGTCACCGACGACAATCCGCGCCGCGAGAATGGCGATGCCATCGTCGCCGATATCCTCGCCGGCTTCGAACGCGCCGATACCGTGCGCGTGCAGCGCGATCGCGGCCGCGCGATCGCCCAGGCGATCGCCGAGGCCGTGCCCGGCGACATCGTGCTGATCGCCGGCAAGGGCCACGAGCCCTACCAGGAGATCGACGGCGTGCAGCATCCCTTCGACGACCGACAGGTCGCGCAGGCCGCGCTGGCTGCGCGCGGGACGGAGGGCGCACAATGACGCCGCTGTCACTCACCCGCATCGCCGCGCTGGTCAACGGCCGCCTGCACGGCGCCGACGACGGCGTCGAGATCGAGGCGGTCGTCACCGACACCCGCCGGCTCGAGGCCGCGGACCCGCGCGCGCGGCTGTTCGTGGCGCTGCGCGGCGACAACTTCGACGGCCACGCGCACGTCGCGCGCGCCGCCGAGTTGGGCGTGCGCGCCGCGCTGGTCGCCCGCCCGCTCGATCTGGCGCTGCCGCAGATCGTCGTCGCCGACCCGCAGGTCGCGCTCGGCGCGCTGGCCACCGCGGTCCAGCGTACGCGCGTCGCCCAGATCGTCGCGATCACCGGCAGCAACGGCAAGACCAGCGTCAAGCAGCTGACGGTCGAGATCCTGCGCCGGCATGCCGCGACCTGCTTCAACCCCGGCAACCTCAACAACGAGATCGGCCTGCCGCTGTCGATCCTCGATGCGCCCGAAGACGCAGCGTTCGCGGTCTACGAGATGGGTGCCGGCCAGCCGGGCGACATTGCCTACCTCACGGCGATCGCGCGCCCGCGGATCGCCCTGGTCAACAATGTCGCCCCGGCGCATCTCGAGCGCATGGGCAGCCTGCTGGGCATCGCCGACACCAAGGCCGCGGTCTACGACGCGCTGCCCGCCGACGGCACCGCGGTGATCAATGCCGACGATGCGTTCGCGCCGTACTTCGCGCAGCGCGCCCATGGTCGCCGCCTGCTGCGCTTCGGCATCGAAGCCACGGCGGACGTCGTCGCTCACGCCATCCGTCCCGACGCGGCCTGCACCCGCTTCCAGCTGATCACGCCCGCCGGCGAGGCGCCGGTCGCGCTGCCGCTGGCCGGCCGCCACAACGTGCGCAATGCGCTGGCCGCAGCCTCGATCGCGCTGGCGGCCGGCGTGCCGCTGGCGACGGTCGTCGATGGGCTGCAAGCGGCGCAGGCAGTGTCCGGCCGGCTGGCTCGCCATCGCCTGTCCGGCGGTGCGGCCCTGATCGACGACAGCTACAACGCCAATCCCGGCTCGCTGCATGCCGCCATCGAGACCCTGGCGACCACGCCGGGCACGCGCTGGTTGGTGCTGGGCGACATGCGTGAACTCGGCGCCGACGGCGCCGCGATGCATGCCCAAGCCGGGTTGCGCGCCAAGGCCGCCGGTATCGCCGGGCTCTATGCACTCGGGCCGTTGGCCGCGCACGCGGCGGATGCCTTCGGCGATGACGCGCAGCATTTCGACACCCACGCCGCACTGGCGCAGGCCCTGGTCCGCGACCTGGATGCCAGCGCTGCGGCTCACGACACGCGGTCTTCCACGGACGACCGACCGGCCCTCACGATCCTGGTCAAGGGATCCCGGGGCAGTGCGATGGACCGGACGGTCGCCGCACTGCTCGACGCGCAAGGAACCCACGATGCTGCTTGAACTCGCCCGCTGGCTGCAGGGGTTCGAGGACTTCTTCGGTCTGTTCGAATACCTCACCTTCCGCGGCATCCTGGCGGCACTGACGTCGCTGTCGCTGTCGTTGTGGCTGGGCCCGGCGGTGATCCGCAAGCTGGCGCAGTACAAGGGCGGCCAGCCGATCCGCCAGGACGGACCGCAGACGCACTTCTCCAAGGCCGGCACGCCGACGATGGGCGGCGCGCTGATCCTGATCACCGTGTTGGCGGCCGTGTTGCTGTGGGGCGACCTGCGCAACAAGTACGTGTGGCTGGTGATGGCGGTGATGGTGGCCTTCGGCGCGATCGGCTGGTACGACGACTGGATCAAGATCGTGCACCGCGATCCCAACGGCCTGAAATCCCGCTGGAAGTATCTGCTGCAGTCGGTGTTCGGCCTGGCTGCCGGCCTGTACCTGTACCTGTACGCCGACGTGCCGGCGGCGACCACGTTCTACCTGCCGCTGTTCAAGTCGATCGCGCTGCCGCTGGCCGGCATCAGCTTCGTGGCGATCGCCTATTTCTGGATCGTCGGCTTCTCCAACGCAGTCAATCTCACCGACGGCCTCGATGGTCTGGCGATCATGCCCACGGTGCTGGTCGCCTGCGGCATGGGCGTGTTCGCCTACGCCTCGGGCAACGCGGTGTTCTCCAGCTATCTGCAGATCCCGCAGGTGCCGGGCGCCGGGGAACTGGTGATCATCTGCGCGGCGATCGCCGGGGCGGGGCTGGGCTTTCTGTGGTTCAACACCTATCCGGCGATGGTGTTCATGGGCGACATCGGCGCGCTCGCGCTCGGCGCGGTGCTCGGCACGATGGCGGTGATCGTGCGCCAGGAACTGGTGCTGGTGATCATGGGCGGCATCTTCGTCATCGAGACGCTGTCGGTGATGATCCAGGTGGCCAGCTTCAAGCTGACCGGCAAGCGCGTGTTCCGCATGGCGCCGATCCATCACCACTTCGAGCTCAAGGGCTGGCCCGAGCCGCGGGTGATCGTCCGCTTCTGGATCATCTCGGTGATCCTGGTCCTCGTCGGTCTCGCCACGTTGAAGGTGCGCTGATGGCCCGCGTCCACGACACCGCGCTCCACGAGGCCTTCAGCGCCCGTCAGGCGACCCGGCTCGACGAGATCCACGGGCGGTTCGACCCGTGGCTGGTCGGGATCATGGTCGCGATCGCGACGCTGGGCGTGATCATGGTCGCGTCGAGCTCGATCGCCGTCGGCGAGGACATGGGCGTGGGGCGCTACTACTTCCTCAGCCGCCATTTCATGTTCATTGGCCTAGGGCTGGGTCTGGCGTTCGCGGTGATGCGCACCGAGCTCAAGACCATCGAGAAGTACGACCGCTTCGTGCTGCTGATGTGCGCGGGGCTGCTGCTGCTGGTATTCGTGCCGGGCCTGGGGCGTTCGGTCAACGGTGCGCACCGCTGGATCAACCTGGGCATCTCCAACTTCCAGGTCGTCGAGGCGGTCAAGGTCATCTACATCGTCTGGCTGGCCAGCTACCTGGTGCGTTTCCGCGATGAGGTCAATGCCACCTGGGCCGCGATGCTCAAGCCGATCGGCGTGGCCGTGGTGCTGGTCAGCCTGCTGCTGCTGCAGCCCGACTTCGGCTCGTCGATGCTGCTGCTGGGCGTGACCGCCGGCATGCTGGTGCTCGGCGGCGGCCATCTCAAGCGCATGATGCTGCCGGTGCTGCTGCTGCTGCCGGCGGTGGTCGCGGTCGCGATCATGGAGCCCTACCGGCTGCGCCGCATCACCTCGTTCATGAACCCCTGGGAAGACCAGTTGGGCGCGGGCTACCAGCTCAGCAACGCGCTGATGGCGGTCGGTCGTGGGGAGTTCTCCGGGGTCGGCCTGGGGGCGTCGGTGCAGAAGCTTTCGTACCTGCCCGAGGCGCATACCGACTTCATCTTCTCGGTGCTGGCCGAGGAGCTGGGCTTTGTGGGCGTGTGCCTGGTCGTCGGCCTGTTCGTCGCGCTGGTCGGACGCGCGCTGTGGCTGGGCCTGAAATGCGTAGAGATGCGTCGCCACTTCGCCGGCTACTGCGCGTTCGGCGTCGCGTTGATGATCGGCTTGCAGAGCCTGGTCTCGATCGGCGTGAACCTGGGGCTGCTGCCGACCAAGGGCCTGACGCTGCCGCTGGTGTCCTCGGGCGGCTCGAGCGTGATGATGACCTGCGTGGCGTTCGGCCTGTTGCTGCGCGTGTCCTACGAACTCGACCGCGCCCAGCGCCAGGTCGCTCGGCTGCGCGGCGATGCCGCCGCGCCGGCACCCGCTCCGGCCGATCCGATGCCCCCCACCAATCAACCGCCGCTGCCCGTGTCGCCAGCGACCGCCACGCGCGGCACCAGCCGCCTGCAGCAGCGCGTCGAACCGAGCTTCGGCGGCAGGAGCCCCGCATGATCCGTCGCCTGCACCAGACCCGCGGTCTGTCGAAGGAGGACTTCGCCAAGGTCTTCTCGCGCGTCCATTTCGTCGGCATCGGCGGCACCGGCATGAGCGGCATCGCCGAGGTGCTGGTGACGCTCGGTTACAAGGTCTCCGGCTCGGACACCGCCGACAGCGCGGCGACCCGCCGGCTGGCCCGCCTGGGCGCGACCGTGCATCGGGGGCATGCGGCGGCCAACGTGCTGGGCACCGATTGCATCGTGGTGTCCAGCGCCATCCGTGCCGACAACCCGGAGCTGATGGAGGCGCGCGCCCAGCGCATCCCGATCGTGCCGCGCGCCGAAATGCTCGCCGAGTTGATGCGCTTCCGTCGTGGCATCGCGGTCGCCGGCACCCACGGCAAGACCACGACGACGTCGCTGACCGCCAGCGTGCTCGCCGAGGGCGGCCTGGATCCGACCTTCGTGGTCGGCGGGCAGTTGCTCGCCGCCGGCGCCAACGCCCGGCTGGGCAGCGGCGACTGGCTGGTCGCCGAGGCCGACGAGAGCGATGGCAGTTTCCTGCGGCTCAACCCGCTGGTCGCGATCGTCACCAACATCGACGCCGACCACCTGGAGAACTACGGCGGCGATTTCGCCCGCGTCCAGGATGCTTTCACCGAGTTCCTGCATCGGCTGCCGTTCTACGGGCTGTCGGTGCTGTGCATCGACGATCCCGAAGTCGCCAGGCTCGCGCAGAGCGTGCCGCGGCACATGATGACCTACGGCCTGTCGGACGAAGCGGACGTGCGTGCCGAGAACATCCGCCAGGACGGCGCGGCGATGCAGTTCACGCTGTGCCTGCCGGAGAACGTGCGCGTCGAGGCGCGGCTGGCGCTTCCGGGCCGTCACAACGTGCTCAACGCGCTGGCCGCCGCGGCGGTGGGCTGGCAGCTCGGCGTCGCGCCCGAGGCGATCGTCGCCGCGCTGGGTCGCTTCGAGGGCATCGGCCGCCGCTTCAACCTGCTCGGTGAACTGGTCACGCCGACCGGCGCACGCGTCCAACTGGTCGATGACTACGGCCATCATCCGCGCGAGTTGGCCGCGGTGTTCGCCGCCGCACGCGGCGGCTGGGGCGAACGCAGGTTGGTGGTCGCGTTCCAGCCGCACCGCTACAGCCGCACCCGCGCGCTGTTCGACGATTTTGCCGGCGTGCTGTCGGACGTCGACGCGCTGGTGCTGACCGAGGTCTATCCGGCCGGCGAAGCGCCGATCGCCGGCGCCGATGCCAAGACGCTGGCGCGCGCGATCCGCGCGCGCGGCCGCATCGAGCCGGTCGTCGTCAATGCGGCCGAGGACCTGATCGACGTGCTGCCCGACGTGCTGCGCGATGGCGACCTGTTGCTGATGATGGGCGCCGGCGACATCGGTGCGACCGTCCAGCGGTTGGTCCAGGACGGCTTTGCGGCGGTGCCCGCATGAGCGCGATCCTGCCCGCGCCGCGTGTCACCGACCCGGCCGCGTTCGGCCGTGTCGCCGTGCTGCTCGGCGGCCCTGGCTCGGAGCGCGAGGTCTCGCTGCAGTCCGGGCAGGGCGTGCTCGATGCGTTGCGCTCGCGCGGTGTCGACGCGCACGCGGTCGATGGCGTGCCCGCGCTTGCGCAGGCGATCGTCGCCGGCCGCTACGACCGCGTCTTCAACATCCTGCATGGCGGCGATGGCGAGAACGGCGTGGTACAGGGGCTGCTGGATGCGTTTGGCGTGCCCTACACCGGCTCGCGCGTGCTTGGCTCGGCGCTGACGATGGACAAGATCCGCACCAAGCAGGTGTGGCTGAGCCTGGGGCTGCCGACGCCGCGCTATCGCCGCATCGCGGCCGGTGAGGATGTGCACGCCGCGGCCCGCGAGCTCGGACTGCCGGTCATCGTCAAGCCGTCGAAGGAAGGCTCGAGCGTCGGCGTCAGCCGGGTCTTCGCCGATGCCGACCTCGACGCGGCGGTCGCCCTGGCCGCGCGCTATCCGGGCGAGCTGCTGATGGAGCAGATGATCGAGGGCGACGAGCTCACGGTCGGCATTCTCGATGCCGGGCAGGGCCCGCGCGCGCTGCCGTCGATCCGCATCGTGCCCAAGGGCGCGTGGTACGACTACGAGGCCAAGTACGTCTCCGACGACACCCGGTACCTGTGCCCGGGCCAGGAGGGCGACGACGAGGCGCGGATCGGTGCGCTGGCGGTCGAGGCGTTCGTCGCCGCCGGCTGCAGCGGCTGGGGCCGCGTCGACGTGATGCGCGATCGCGCCACCGGTGCGCTGTCTCTGCTGGAGGTCAACACCGCGCCCGGCATGACCAGCCATTCGCTGGTACCCAAGGCGGCCGCGCAGTTGGGCATGGACTATGCCGCGCTGTGCTGGTGCGTGCTCGAGTCGACGCTGATGCCGGAGGCGGCCGCGCGATGAACCAGGCGCTCGCCACCACGACGCGAATCCTGGCCTGGCTGCTGGCGCTGGCGCTGGTGGCGCTGCCGGTCGTCGCCGTGATGCAGGGCTGGATCGGCGCCGAGCGCTGGCCGTTGCGTGTGCTGCGGATCAACGACGGCCTCGAGCAGGTCGATGTCGCCCGTGTGCGCGAAACGGTGCTGCCGCACGCGCAGCGCGGCTTCTTCGCGATCGATCTGACGCAGGCGCGGCGTGATGTCGCGCGCCTGCCCTGGGTCGCGGGTGTCGAGGTGCGCAAGCACTGGCCCGATGTACTGGAAGTGCGCATCGGCGAGCATGTCCCATTCGCGCGCTGGGGCGAGGATCGGCTGCTGTCGACCCGCGGCCGGCTGTTCTCGGCCGAGGGGGTCGAGGTGCCGGACGCAATGCCCCGCTTCGACGGTCCTGATGCGCGCGCCAACGAGGTCGTCGCGCTCTACAACGAAGCGCGCGAGCTGTTCCGGCCGTCGGGCCAGCAGATCGAAGGTGTCGTGCTCGACGCGCGCGGCAGCTGGCTGATCCACCTGTCGAGCGGCACCGAAGTGCTGGTCGGCAGCCAGGAAGCGGTCCCGCGCCTGGCGCGTTTCGCCCGGATGTTGCCGCGGTTGGTCGCCAACCGCGCCGAGCCGCTGGCGCGCGCCGACCTGCGTTACACCAACGGCTTCGCCCTGGTCTGGGGGACGCCGAGCGCCGACACCAAGGCCGCGGGCACCGCGTCGGCATCCGCATCCGGCGGGCTGCCCGCACGGGCGATCCACATGGCGGGCATGCCCGTTCATCACGACTCACGACTCACGAATCACGGCCTCTCATGAACCGCAAAGGCGACAAGACACTCATCGTCGGACTGGACATCGGCACCTCCAAAGTGGTGGCGCTGGTCGGCGAGTACTCGCCCGGCAACCCGATCGAGGTGATCGGGATCGGCAGTCACGAATCGCGCGGACTCAAGCGCGGCGTGGTCGTGGACATCGAGTCGACGGTGCAGTCGATCCAGCGTGCGGTCGAAGAAGCCGAGCTGATGGCCGGCTGCGAGATCCGTTCGGTCTACGCCTCGATCTCCGGCAACCACGTGCAGTGCCGCAACTCGCCGGGCATCGTGCCGATCCGCGACAACGAAGTGACCTGGTCGGACCTCGACCGCGTGCTCGACGCGGCCAAGGCGGTCGCGATCCCGGCCGACCAGAAGATCCTGCATGCGATCCCGCGCGAGTACGTGCTCGACGACTCGCAGGAAGGCATCCGCAACCCGGTCGGCATGACCGGCGTGCGCCTGGAGGTGCATGCGCACCTGGTGGTGTGCGCGCAGTCGGCCGCGGCCAACATCAGCAAGTGCGTGCAGCGCTGCGGCCTGCAGATCGACGACTTGATCCTGTCGTCGCTGGCCTCCAGCACCGCGGTGTTGACCTCTGATGAGCGCGAGCTCGGCGTGGTGCTGGTGGACATGGGCGCGGGCACGACCGATCTGGCGGTGTTCGTGCAGGGCGCGATCTGCCACACCGCATCGCTGCCGATCGCCGGCGACAAGGTCACCGAGGACATCGCGCACATGCTGCGCACGCCGACCCCGGAAGCCGAGCAGATCAAGGTCCGCTACGCCTGCGCACTTGCGCAGTTGGCGACCAGCGAAGAATCGATCCAGGTGCCCAGCGTCGGCGACCGGCCGCCACGGCGGCTGCCGCGCCAATCGCTGGCGCAGGCGGTACAGGCGCGCTACGAGGAAATCTTCGAGATGGTGCAGGCCGAACTGCGCCGCTCGGGCTTCGAGCAGCATGTGCGCGCCGGCATGGTGCTCACAGGCGGCGCGGCGAAGATGGAAGGCGTCGTCGAACTGGCCGAGGAAATGCTGCAGATGCCGGTGCGCGTGGGCATTCCCCAGCACGTCACCGGCCTGGGCGAGGTCGTGGGCAATCCGGTCCACGCCAGCGGCGTGGGCCTGCTGCTGATGGGCAGCCAGATCGAGCACCCCCGACGCCCGGTGATCTCCGCCGGCCGCGCGGGCGGGCTGCTGAAGAAACTCAAGACGTGGTTCAACGGCGAGTTCTGATGAACCCGCCTCGTGCTGCGTGATGAGGAATGGACGGTTGAAACAAACAGCAACAACAAGGGCAAGGGCAGGGCGGCGACGAAGACAGCGGTAACGGCAACGAGCGCATTCGACAACAACATAAATGCCGGATGGCGGTGAGAGGTACGGGTTCGGCGTTTTCGAATCACGCATCCCCTTCCACCAATCACGGCTCCAAACCGAGGACAACGGACATGGCACATTTCGAACTGGTCGAGAAGATGGCTCCAAACGCGGTGATCAAGGTCATCGGCGTGGGCGGCGGCGGCGGCAACGCGGTCGCGCACATGGTCAACAACAGCGTCGATGGCGTGGAGTTCATCACCGCCAACACCGACGCGCAGGCAATCAAGAACTGCGGTGCCAAGCTGCAGCTGCAGTTGGGCAGCAGCGTCACCAAGGGCCTGGGCGCAGGCGCCAACCCCGAGGTCGGCCGCCAGGCCGCGCTCGAGGACCGCGAGATCATCATGGATGCGCTGCAGGGCGCCGACATGGTGTTCATCACTGCCGGCATGGGCGGCGGCACCGGCACCGGTGCGGCGCCGGTCGTGGCCCAGCTCGCCAAGGAAATGGGCATCCTGACGGTGGCCGTGGTCACCAAGCCGTTCCCGTTCGAGGGACGCCGGCGCATGCAGGTCGCGCTCAAGGGCATCGAGGAGATGTCGGCGCACTGCGACTCGCTGATCACCATTCCCAATGAGAAGCTGATCACCGTGCTCGGCCGCAACGCCACGATGATCCAGGCCTTCCGGGCCGCCAACGACGTGCTGCTGGGCGCGGTGCAGGGCATCGCCGACCTGATCGTGCGTCCGGGCCTGATCAACGTCGACTTCGCCGACGTGCGCACCGTCATGGCCGAAATGGGCCTGGCGATGATGGGCACGGGCCTGGCCCGCGGCGACGACCGCGCGCAGGCCGCCGCCGAAGCCGCGATCCAGAACCCGCTGCTCGACGACGTCAACCTGGCCGGCGCCAACGGCATCCTGGTCAACATCACTGCCGGCGCCGACTTCACGATGGCCGAGTTCGACGAGGTCGGCCGCACCGTCGAGAACTTCGCCAGCGAAGACGCGACGATCGTCATCGGCACCGTCCTCGACCCGGATATGCAGGACGAAGTCCGCGTGACCGTGGTCGCCACCGGCCTCAACCGGGCGCCGGCGCGCGGCACCGGGCACAACGACAGCGCCGGCCGCGGCAAGCCGCAGGTGCAGCTGATCAGCAACAACCAGCGCGGCGTCCGCGATGGCACCACCGGTTTGCTGATCGACGACGGCGATGCCGTGGCCCCGTACAGCCCGGGTCACAGCATCGCAGCCTCGCTGCGCGGCAATGGCGGTGCGGCGGCGTCGACCGCCTCGCGTCCGGCCGGGCAGGGCGCGGCGCGCAGCGATGCGGGCGATGCGCCGAAGGTCGCCGACTTCGGCAGCGACAGCAGCTACCTGGACATCCCGGCGTTCCTGCGTCGGCAGGCCGACTGAGCCTGTCGATGGCGTCGTCGACTGGCGCTGTACAGGCCGCACCGGCCTGTCGGCGTCGGGCGGACTGACGCCGGTGCCTGTGCCCGCATCGCACTTGTCCGGTGCGGCGGCGCGCAGGGTGTTGTCCTCGCAAGCATTGGCGCGCTGTTGTCCGCAGATCGCCGTTTTGGTCCGCCGGGTACGCCCGGCGGGCCGGTTTGTCGTTCGGCCATCCGGCCGGCGCATCGCCTCGGCGCGCAGTCCTGCCCCCGGTCCCGCAGGGCCTCGATCGCCTCGGATCGCTTCGTTCAGGTTCAGCGGTCCCCGTGATAATCTCGCCCGGTTGCCTCCCGCGTCCGCGGTCGGCGCTTCTCTCCCCCGGATTCCCGATGCCCCGCCAACGCACCATCAAGAACGTCATCCGCGCAACGGGCGTCGGCCTGCACAGCGGCGAGAAAGTGTTCCTGACCATGCGTCCGGCCGCTCCGGATACCGGCATCGTCTTCCGGCGCGTCGATCTCGACCCGGTGGTCGACATCCCCGCAGAGGGCGGACTCGTCACCGAGACCACGCTGTGTACCGGGCTGAGCCTGGGGACCGCCAACGTGCAGACGGTCGAACACCTGATGTCCGCACTCGCCGGACTCGGCGTGGACAATCTGTATGTCGAGCTGTCGGCGGCCGAGGTGCCGATCATGGACGGCTCGTCTGGCCCGTTCGTGTTCCTGCTGCAGTCCGCGGGCGTGGTCGAGCAGGCCGCGCCCAAGCGCTTCATTCGGATCCTGGCGCCGATCGAAGTGCGCGAGGGCGACAAGATCGCGCGGTTCGAGCCCTACGACGGCTTCCATCTCGATTTCACCATCGCCTTCGATCATCCGGCCATCCCGCTGGCGCAGTCGCGTGCCGAAGTCGAGTTCTCGACCGAGGCCTACATCCGCGAGGTCAGCCGTGCGCGCACCTTCGGGTTCATGCGCGACCTGGAGTACATGCGCGAGCGCAACCTGGGGCTCGGTGGCTCGATGGACAACGCCATCGTGCTCGACGAGTTCCGCGTGCTCAACGACGACGGCCTGCGCTACGCCAATGAGTTCGTGCGCCACAAGATCCTCGACGCGGTCGGCGACCTGTACCTGGCCGGCCATCCGATCCTGGGCCTGTTCAAGGGCTACAAGTCCGGACACGCGCTGAACAACAAGCTCGTGCGCGCATTGCTCGAGACCCGTTCGGCCTGGGACATCGTCAGCTTTGCCGAGGACGATGCGGCCCCCGTCGTCTATGGCGCCCCGGTCGCTGCCTGAATCGCTCGGCCGCGCCGCGCCCGCCTCTCTGCCTCCCCGCGCTTGTCGACCGGGGGGCGGCCCATCTGCGAATCGACCCCCGGCGCGTCTGCTGCAGGCGTACCGCAGGAATGCGATCGCTTGGGTTCAGCCCGGGCGCCTTCGACAACAATTATTTAACTTTTGCTTTCTGAAAAGTTAGCTTCGTGTTAACGCCCCGTGGGGCGATGCCCGGTAGCATGCCCCTCTCCTTCACTTGGCCTTGATGCCGATGAAGGGGCAGGCGGCACCCATCCAGATCACACCCCTTCGTCCTTGCCGCCTTCCGGCGGCCGGAGCGAGGCCAGTACCGAGCGGAGCGTGTCGCGTGCGACCGCCGACGGCGGGTTGGCCAGCGCACCGCGGGCCTCTGGCGGTGCTGGTCGCAGGGGCTGGGTTGACGTCCTGACGACGATGTCGTCGACATCCAGTCCGATGGAGCGGGCAGCGTCGAGCAGCGTATCGGCCGACAGGCGCAGCCTGGCGTGCCAGATGGGTGAATCGACGAGGAATACCAGCCTGCGGCGATCGACATTGGCCAGCCGCGCATGCGGCGCCAGTGCCGGAGGCAGCAGGGGAACGAGGCGGCGATCCAGTGCGTCGAGCCACATGGCCCGGCGGATCGGATCGGCCGACGTGCCATCCAGGGCCGCGTCCAGCGCGGCGGTCGGGGCTCCGATGCGGGATGGCTTGGATCTGGACCGGAAATCAGACATTGGCACCATGACCGTCAAAACCTTGTTGAATGATATGCGCGGCATCGCCGCACAGGTGGCCCGCAGGGCCCGCATCCTGGCCCGTCGCCGGCCGGTCTCGATGGCGATCGTGATTGCCGCGGCCGGCATGTGCGCTGCCGGGGCCATGAATTCGGCCGAGATCGCCCGCCTCCACGGTGTGGCCGCTGCCCACGAGCGCAGCCTGGACGAGACCCGTCGCGAGGCGCAGCGCGAAGTCAACGCGCTCGCCGCCCGGCTCGGCGAGCTGCAGGCCCAGGCCAACCGCCTCAACGCGCTCGGCGACCGGCTCGCCCGCGGTGCGGGCATGGAGGACGGCGAGTTCGACTTCGACCGGACCCTCGGTGTCGGCGGTCCCGAGCCGGCCCAGGACATGCCGGCCGGCAAGCTGCTCGGCGGCCTGGATGCGCTGGAGGGCGACCTGACCCACTCCGGCCAGCAGCTCTCGGTACTCGAGGCGCTGCTGCTCGACCGCAAGCTTCAGCGCGACGCGCTGCCGTCGCGCTCGCCGGTGCATCGCAGCTTCGTGACCTCGTCCTATGGGTACCGCGCCGATCCGTTCGGTCGCGGCGGTCAGTTCCACAAGGGCATCGATTTCGACGCGCGCACCGGGGATCCGGTGATGACGGTCGCCGACGGCGTGGTCAGCTATTCGGGCGTGCGCCGTGGCTACGGCAACGTCGTCGAGGTCGACCACGGCAACGGCTACGTCACCCGGTATGCGCACAACTCGCGCAACGTGGTGAAAGTCGGCGATCTGGTCCGCATCGGTGACGAGATTGCCAAGGCCGGGTCGACCGGCCGTTCCACCGGCGCCCACGTGCACTTCGAGGTCTGGGAGAACGGGCAGGTGCAGAACCCGCGCAAGTTCCTTGGTGCCATGGGCGTGAGCCGGCAGTAACCGATTGGGGCGCCCCCCCGCCCAACCCTCCCCCGCATGCGGGGGGGGCGGTCAGATGGCCGTGCCGGTAGCTCTGGTTGCGCAACTCGCCCCCGCACGCGGGGAGGGCGAATGCGCGGCACAGCTGCGCCGATGCTCGCAGGTGCGCATGGCGCCACACCTCCCCCGCTTGCGGGTGGAGGTCGACGCCGTAGGCGTCGGGTGGGGGCACGGGCTTGGACGGGGCGGGCTGAAGGACGCCGCATCGACCTGACGCCGCCCCCACCCAACCCTCCCCCGCGTGCGGGGGAGGGCGGTCAGATGGCCGTGCCGGTAGGTCTGGTTGCGCAACTCGCCCCCGCACGCGGGGGAGGGCAAATGCGCGGCACAGCCGCTTCGGCGCTCGTCGGCGCGCAAGCCAGTGGCTTGCAAACGCGCCTCCTCGCCCCGAGCTACAATGCGCGTTGCCATCAAAGGGCGCCTAGCGCCCTTTTCTGTTTGCGGCTTCTGGGGAATCCGCCTCGGTCCCGCGCTCCGATTCCAGACTTCGGTACTCCAATGCTCAATCGCTTGCTCACCAGTGTCTTCGGCAGTCGCAACGACCGCTTCGTCAAACAGCTCGAGAAGGTCGTCGTCAAGATCAACGCGCTCGAGCCGCAGATGGAGGCGCTGTCCGACGAGGCCCTGCAGGCCAAGACCCCGGAGTTCAAGCAGCGCATCGCCGACGGCGAGACGCTCGACAAGTTGCTGCCCGAAGCCTTCGCGGTCTGTCGCGAGGCCAGCAAGCGCGTGCTGGGCATGCGCCCCTACGACGTCCAGCTGATCGGCGGCATGGTGCTGCACATGGGCAAGATCGCCGAAATGCGCACCGGCGAGGGCAAGACCCTGGTCGGCACGCTGCCGACGTATCTCAATGCGCTCGAGGGCAAGGGCGTCCACGTCGTCACCGTCAACGACTACCTGGCTCGCCGCGACGCGGCACAGATGGGCAAGCTCTACAACTGGCTGGGCCTGTCGGTCGGCGTCATCTGGCCGGGCATGCCGCACGGCGAGGCCAAGCGCGAGGCCTACCGCGCCGACATCACCTACGGCACCAACAACGAGTTCGGCTTCGACTACCTGCGCGACAACATGGCGCTGTCGAAGGCCGACCGTTACCAGCGCGCGCTCAATTACGCGATCATCGACGAGGTCGACTCGATCCTGATCGACGAGGCACGCACGCCGCTCATCATCTCCGGCCCGGCCGACGATTCCCCCGAGCTCTACATCAAGGTCAACCGGATCGTTCCGTCGCTGGTCCGGCAGGAAGCCGAGGACGGCGAAGGCGACTTCTGGGTCGATGAGAAGGCCAAGCAGGTCCACCTCTCGGAGGAAGGCCAGGAACACGCCGAAGCGCTGCTGCGCGGCGCGGGCATCCTCGGCGAGGACGAAAGCCTCTACGCGCCGCAGAACATCCACGTCGTGCATCACCTCAACGCCGGGTTGCGCGCGCACGCGATCTACCAGCGCGACGACCACTACATCGTCCGCGACGGCGAAGTCGTTATCGTCGACGAATTCACCGGCCGTACCCTGCCGGGCCGCCGCTGGTCGGATGGCCTGCACCAGGCGGTCGAAGCGAAGGAAGGGGTGCCGGTCCAGCGCGAGAACCAGACGCTGGCCAGCATCACCTTCCAGAACCTGTTCCGCATGTACGGCAAGCTCTCGGGCATGACCGGTACGGCCGACACCGAAGCCTTCGAGTTCGAGAGCATCTACGGCCTGGAGGTCGTGGTGATCCCGACCCATCGCCCGATGATTCGCAAGGATGCGCCGGATGCCGTGTTCCTCAACCGCGCCGGCAAGTACCGCGCCGTTGCGCGCGAGATCCAGGCCTCGCACGAACGCGGACAGCCCGTGCTGGTCGGTACGACCTCGATCGAGGTCTCCGAACTGCTCAGCGAGCACCTGCGCAAGGAAGGCATCGCGCATGAAGTGCTCAACGCCAAGCAGCACGAGCGCGAAGCGCAGATCGTCGCCCAGGCCGGCCGCCCGGGCGCGGTGACCATCGCCACCAACATGGCCGGCCGCGGTACCGACATCGTGCTCGGTGGCTCGCTCGAGACCGAGCTCGCGCTGCTCGAGGCCGAGTCCGGCGTGCCGGTCGACGACGCCACCAAGGCGCGCCTGCGCGCGGAGTGGCAGCAGCGCCACGACGCCGTCGTCGCTGCCGGCGGCCTGCACATCATCGGCACCGAGCGCCACGAATCGCGGCGTATCGACAACCAGCTGCGCGGCCGCTCCGGTCGCCAGGGCGACCCGGGGTCCTCGCGCTTCTACCTGTCGCTCGAAGACAACCTGATGCGCATCTTCGCCGCCGACTGGGTGCAGAAGGTCATGGCGCGCATGGGGCTGCAGGAAGACGACATCATCGAAAGCCCGTTGGTGACCCGCCAGATCGCCAACGCGCAGCGCAAGGTCGAGGCGCACAACTTCGACATCCGCAAGAACCTGCTCGACTTCGACGACGTCAACAACGACCAGCGCAAGGTCATCTACGGCCAGCGCGACGAACTGCTGGACGCCGAAAGCGTCAAAGAGAACGTCGACGGCATCCGCGCCGACGTCGTTGCCGGCATCGTCGGCCGCTATGTGCCGCCGCAGTCGATCGACGAGCAGTGGGACCTGCCGGGCCTGGAGGCCGAGATCGAGCGTGAGTTCGGCCTGCGCCTGGAACTGGTGTCGATGGCCAAGGCGCGCGACGAGCTCGACGCCGAGCAGATCGCCGAACACGTGCAGCAGTCGGTCGATGCGCTGTTCGCGGACAAGGAGACGCAGCTGGGCGGCGAGACGATGCGCATGCTCGAAAAGCACATCATGCTCAACGTGCTCGACCAGGGCTGGAAGGAGCACCTGGCCCGCATGGACTACCTGCGGCAGGGCATCCACCTGCGCGGCTACGCGCAGAAGCAGCCCAAGCAGGAGTACAAGCGCGAGGCGTTCGAGTTGTTCTCCGAAATGCTCGACAAGGTCAAGCACGAAGTCGTGACCATGCTCGCACGCGTGCGTGTGCGCAGCGAGGACGAGATCGCTGCGCTCGAGGAAGAGGAGCGTCGCCAGGTCGAGGCCAAGCTCAACCAGGCTCAGTTCCAGCACGCCGACGCCGGTGGCTACGGTGCCGACGAGGAAGCCGAGGACGTGCGGGCCGCCCAGGCCGCCGCTGCCGGGCCGCAGGCGCAGATCGTCCGCGACGGCGCCAAGGTCGGCCGCAACGATCCCTGCCCCTGCGGCAGCGGCAAGAAGTACAAGCACTGCCACGGTCAGCTGAGCTGATCCGTCAGGCCCCGCCATCGCGGGGCCGATGCGCAACGTCCAGGCGGGACGTGACGTCCGGCGATCGGCGCCTCGCAGCGGCGGGCGATGCCCCGGCTGATGCGCATGGTGGCCGGTCGATCGCGGCGTGGCCTCATCCGCCTGCGTGCCGGCGGCCTTTGTGGGCGTCGCAGCTGACGCGCTGCCGGCCGTACCGGTCGTCCCGACCGCTTGGCAAGCCGCCGTCGCCTGCCTAATCTCGACCCCTTGTCCGCCGAATCCGCCAGGCATGAGCGAGCGCGTCGTCGAAGTCGTTGCTGGGATCATCACCGACAAGCGCGGCCGCATCTTGCTGTCCCGGCGCACGCCGGGCCGTGACATGCCGGGCTTGTGGGAGTTTCCCGGCGGCAAATGCGAGCCGGGCGAGACGCCGGAAGCGGCGCTGGCGCGCGAGCTCGACGAGGAGCTGGGCATCCAGGTCGTCGTCGGCGCGCCGCTGATGGTGGTGCCCCAGCGCTATCCCAGCAAGCGGTTGCGGCTCGACGTCCGCCACGTGGCCCAGTGGCACGGCAGCCCCAAGGGGCGCGAAGGTCAGGCCTTGACCTGGGTCGCGCCCGACAAGCTCAGCCGCTACTCGATGCCGCCTGCCGACCTGCCTGTGGTGGCCGCCCTGCAGGCCCCCGATCACTACCTCGTCACCCCACCGCCGGGCGACGATGACGCCGCCTGGTTACGCAGCCTGGACGACGCCCTGCGCAGCGGCATCGGCCGCGTGCAACTGCGCCTGCCCGGCATCGCCCCGGACCGGCAGGCGAGTTTGCTCGCCGAGGCTGCCGCGCGCTGCCGCCGCCGCGGCGCGGAACTGTTGTTCAATGGCGCGCCGGCCTTGGCGCAGGCCGCGGGCGTCGGTCTGCATCTAAAGGCCGCCGCGCTGCGCGAACATGCGCAACGGCCGCTCGCCGCCGGTCTGCCGCTCGCAGCCTCCTGCCACGACGCCGACGATCTCGCCCATGCCGCGCGCCTGGCCTGCGACTTCGTCGTGCTGGGCCCGGTGTCGGAGACCGCCAGCCATCCCGGCCAGCCCGGCATCGGCTGGCCGGCCTTCGCCAGCCTGCGCGAACACAGTGCGCTGCCGATCTACGCCATCGGCGGAATGACCCCCTCCGACATCGAGACCGCCCGGCGCCACGGCGCCCAAGGCATCGCCGCGATCCGCAGCCTCTGGCCAGGCATCGCGTGAGAAGCGGCCCCCATCCCAACCTTCCGCCCGTGAAGGGCGCAATGCCCCGCGGGCGGGGGAAGGCGCAAAGCAGTATTCGCGCGGGTGAAGTTTGGCCGCGCGTTGTGTGCTGGATTCGCCTCCCCTGCGTGCGGGGGAGGCCGGCGCCCTTGGGCGCCGGGTGGGGGGGGCGGGGCTTGTCGCCGAAAGCGCCCCCATCCCAACCTTCCGCCCGTGAAGGGCGCAATGCCCCGCGGGCGGGGGAAGGTGCAAAGCAGTATCCGCGCAGGTGAAGTTTGGTTGTGTGCTGTGTACTGGAGTCGCCTCCCCGGGGGGGGGGGGTGGCCGGCGCCCTCGGCGCCGGGTGGGGGCAGGTGGGTCGCGGCGACCCTCACAGCGCCAAGCACGACCGAGCGCCGATCAGTCTGCCGCCAATCCCTCCGCACGCGCCGCGGCGAGTGCGCGATAGCGGGTGTCGAGGTCGCCGATGCGCGTGTCCAGTTCGGCCAGGCTGCCGTCGTTGACGATGATGTCGTCGGCGATGGCCAGGCGGTCGTCGCGGGTGGCCTGGGTGGCGATCATTTCCTGGGCCAAGGCCTCGTCGATGCCGTCGCGGCGGAGCAGGCGGGCCAGTTGGACCGCCACCGGCACGTCGATCACCAGCACGCGGTGGAGCCAGGGATAGTGGACGCGCCCACCCTCGGCCAGCAGCGGGATCGCGGCGACGGCGTATGGCCCTGTCGCGGCGTCGCAGGTGGCGCGCAGGGCAAGGCGGATGCGCGGATGGAGGATCGCCTCCAGGCGCGCGCGGGCGTCGGGGTCGGCGAAGATCCGTCGCCGCATCGCGGCGCGATCGAGGCTGCCGTCAGCGGCCAGGGCGTTGGTGCCGAAGGCCGCCACCACTTCGGCCAGGCCTTCGCTTCCGCGGGCGACGGCCGCGTGCGCCGCGACGTCGGCGTCGGCGACGACGATGCCGCGCGCTTCGAACGCCGCCGTGGCCGCGGACTTGCCCGAGGCGATGCCGCCGGTGAGACCGATGACCAGCGCGACCATCTCGGCGCTGCGCTACTGCAGGCCGGACACGCGCAGGTAGAACGCGGTCAGGTCCTGGCCCCACATGAAGGTCACCCAGCCGGCAACGGCCAGGTACGGCCCGAACGGAATCGGCGTGGCCCGGTCGCGTCCGCGGACCGCAAGGATGATCGAGCCGACGATCGCCCCGGTCACCGCCGACAGCAGGATGATCGGCAGCAGTCCAGCCAAGCCACACCAAGCGCCGAGGGCGGCCAGCAGCTTGAAGTCGCCGTGGCCCATGCCCTCCTTGCCGGTGGCCTGCTTGAACAGCCACCACACCGACCAGAGGCTGGCGTAGCCGACCACCGCCCCCAGCAGCGCGGGCTTGGCCGGCATGTACAGGTTGTCGAGGCTGGCGATGAGTCCCAGCCACATCAACGGCAACGTCAACGAGTCGGGCAGCAGTTGCGTGCGCGCATCGATGCCCGACAACGCGACCAGGAAGCCGGTCAGCACCAGCGCGCCGAAGCCTTGCCAGCCGAAGCCGAACCGCCACACGCAGGCCGCGAACAGCAGCATCGTCAGCAGCTCGATCGCCGGGTACTGGACCGAGATCGGCGCCTTGCAGCTGCGGCAGCGCCCGCGCAGCGCCAGCCAGCTGACCACCGGGATGTTCTCGTACCACGACAACTGGTGCCCGCAATGCGGGCAGTGGGAGCGTTCGACGACGATCCCCGGTGGCGGCGGGTCGTAGAGGTCGGGTTCGCCGAGAATCTCGCGGCTGTCGCGCTTCCACTGCCATTCCAGGCGTCGCGGCAGCCGCAGGATCACCACGTTGAGAAAGCTGCCCACCAGCAGGCCGAGGCCGGCGGCGAGGGGATAGCCCAGGGCCGGGTTGTGATCGAGAAACGCCATGGGTCAGCCGGTCGCCGCCATTGCGAGCTTGAAGATCGGCAGGTACATCGCGATCACGATCGCGCCGACCAGGGTGCCGATGATGACCATCACGAACGGTTCGATCAGGCTCGAGATCGCATCGACAGCGTTGTTGACCTCTTCTTCGTAGAACTCGGCCACCTTGAACAGCATCGTGTCCAGCGCCCCCGCCTCCTCGCCGATCGCGGTCATCTGCACCACCATGTGCGGGAACAATGCGGTCTGCCGCATCGCCATGTTGAGCTGGTAGCCCACGGCCACGTCGTCGCGCATGCGCAGCACCGCGTGCTCGTAGACCGAACTGCCGGTCGCGCCGGACACAGAGTCCAGCGCCTCGACCAGGGGCACGCCGGCCTTGAAGGTCACGCCCAGCGTGCGCGCAAAGCGCGCGATCGACGAGTTGTGCAGCACCCGGCCGACCACCGGCAGGCGCAGCAGCGTGCGATCCACCCCGTGCTGCAGCGCCGGGGAGCGCTTGAACGCGAACATGAAGCCGAATGCGGACGCGAACACGACGATCGCGATCAGCCACCACCACTTCACCATGATCGCCGAGATGCCGAACACCAGTTCGGTGAACGCAGGCAAGTCGGTGCCGAAGCTTTCGAAGGTCTCGCGGAAGGTCGGGACGACGAACACCATCAGGATCGCGCAGACCAGGATCGCCACCCCGATGATCGCGACCGGATAGAACAGCGCCTTCTTGATCTTGCCCTTGATCGACTCGATGCTCTCCTTGTACGAGGCGATCGTGTCGAGCACGGTTTCCAGCGCGCCGGCCGACTCGCCTGCGCGCACCAGGTTGCGGTAGAGCTCGTCGAACTGCACCGGATACTTGCTCAGCGCCTCGAAGATCGACGCGCCGCCCTCGATGTCGACGCGGATGCCGTCGACCATCTGCTTCATGCGTGGGTTCTTCTGGCCGTTGCCGATGATCTCCAGCGCCTGCACCACCGGTACGCCCGACTTCATCATCGTGGCGGTCTGCCGGCTGAAGATCGCGATGTCGCGTGCAGAGATCGACTTGCCGGCACCGCCGAACAGCGGCTGGCGCTTGGGCTGCACCAGCGTCGGCTGGATACCCTGGCGACGCAGCTCGGCGCGCAGCAGGTTCGCGCTCTTGGATTGCTGCTCGCCCTTCATCTTGACGCCGCGCCGGTCCGTGCCTTCCCAGGCGAACAGGCGCAGCGTCGCCCCGGCCTGTGCCGGCGTCGCGTTCGAAGCGCGGACAGTCTTGCGGGCCGCGGTACGTGAGGTCGACATGGAACGTTCCCCAGGGGTCGGCGTGTCCCTCGCCGGACGGATGGCCGCATGGTAGCGAAAACCGGCCCCCGGCGCTCGACGCCGCGGGGCTCCGGCGGGGGGATCAGTCCTTGGTGACGCGGTTGATCTCGGCCAGGCTGGTCAGGCCCTGGCGGGCCTTCTCCAGCGCCGACTGGCGCAGGTCCTTGACCCCGGCGCGCTGCGCAGCCTCCGCGATCTGCATCGCGTTGCCGCCCTGCAGCACGATGGTCTGGATCTGCTCGCTCATCGGCATCACCTGGTACACGCCCACGCGTCCGCGGTAGCCGTTGGTGCATTCGTCGCAGCCGACCGGTTCGTAGATCTCCACGCCGGCGCGGACCTGCTCCTCGGTGAAGCCCTCGGTGAGCAGTGCATGGTCGGGCAGCACGACGCGCTGCTTGCAACGCGGGCACAGCCGCCGTGCCAGCCGCTGGGCGATCACCAGCGTGACCGAACTGACGATGTTGTAGGGCGCGATGCCCATGTTCATCAGGCGCGCGATCGTCTGCGGCGCATCGTTGGTGTGCAGCGTCGAGAGCACCATGTGGCCGGTCTGCGCGGCCTTGATGCCGATTTCCGCCGTTTCCAGATCGCGGATCTCGCCGACCATGATCACGTCGGGGTCCTGACGCAGGAACGCGCGCAGCGCCGCGGCGAACGTCATGCCCCGGCGCTCGTTCTGCTGCACCTGGTTCACGCCCGGCAAGCGGATCTCGACCGGGTCCTCGACCGTGGAGATGTTGCGGGTCTCGTCGTTGAGGATGCCCAGCGCCGTATACAGCGAGACCGTCTTGCCCGAGCCTGTCGGACCGGTGACCAGCACCATGCCGTAGGGCTTGTGGATCGCGTCGAGGAACAGCTTCTGCTGGTCCGGCTCGTAGCCCAGCTTGTCGATGCCCAGCTTTGCGGCGCTGGCATCGAGAATGCGCAGCACCACTTTCTCGCCGAACAGCGTCGGCAGTGTGCTCACGCGGAAATCGATCTGTCGCGTCTTGGACAAGTTCAACTTGATGCGTCCGTCCTGCGGCGCCCGCTTCTCGGCGATGTCGAGCTGCGCCATGACCTTCAGGCGCGCGGCGATGCGCTGGTTGAGCTTGACCGGCACCTTGGCCGCCAGCTTGAGCATGCCGTCGACGCGCAGCCGCACGCGGTAGTCGGTCTCGTAGGGTTCGAAATGGATATCCGAAGCGCCGCGCTTGATTGCGTCGACCAGCACCTTGTTGACGAAGCGCACGATCGGCGCATCGTCCTTGCCGTCGACGACGTTCTCGATCCGGCCGCCGTCCTCGTCGTTGCCCACGTCCAGGCTTTCGAGGCCTTCGGCATCGTCCAGCGCGCCGGCCAGCGAATCCGAACTCGACAGCCACAACTCCAAGGTGCGGCGGATGCTGTCCTCATCGATCAGGATCGGTTCGACCGTGAGGTTGGTCTGGAACTTGATGTCGTCCAGCGCCAGGGTGTTGGTCGGATCGGCGGTGCCCACGAACAGCCGCGGCCCGCGCTGGAACAGCGGCAGCACCGCATGCTTATTGAGCAGCTCTTCGCTGACCAGCTTGACCGCGCTCGCCTGCGGTGCCATCGCCGCCGGGTCGAACAGCGGCATGCCGAACTCCACCGACAACGCCGCCGCCATCTGCGCAGCGCTGACCAGCTTGTGTTCGCGCAGGTAGCCTGCGACATTGCGTCGCGCCGCGGTCGCCTTGTCCAGCGCCTCGCGCGCCGCGGCCTCGTCCAGGGCACCGTCCATGACCAAGCGGCGGGCGATGCCGGTGATGCCGACGAGATTGGGGCCGGATTGGACGCTCATCTGATCGCTCTGCGGTGGACGCGGGCACTCTACTGCAACCGGCGTCGCGACGGCGCATCGCGGCCCAACAAGCCCCTCGGCGATCGGCAATGCCGATGCGTATGAATGAGGCTTCGCCGCCGGAACCGGGGTCAGAGTGGAAATTAGCCTGGCGAAAATGCACACAGACCCCCGGTCTGGCGGTGGCTAGCGCTGATCGCGCAACGACCGGTCGGTGTTTCCGAGTAGTCGGCGCCGCCACCAACCGCCGATTGCGGATGCCAGCATCGCCGGCAGCGCGAGCAGGACGGTGTACACCACGCCAGCTGCCAGAAGCGGGCCGATGCCCGACACCGCGATGACCACGGGCAGCTGCGCGAGCATGACGACCGCGCCCCAGACCCACCCACGCACCGGGAACGCGATGCCGAGTGCCAGCGACAACAGCAGCGCCGCAGGACAGGCGAGGGTCCAGTAGCGGGCCGCATCCCACGGCTCGATACCGCCCGACGACAGCGACACAGCACGCCAGAGCGCAAGGCCGGCGATCGCGGCGATCGACAGGGCGAGCCAGAAAGATCTCATCGGTGGCGGCTCCAGCGCATCGGCTCTCAAGATCGACGGACAGCATACCGAGCGTTCCGATGCGGTAAGTCAATGCTCGATGCTGCGAGGCGTTGAGAGAACGGTGCGAAGACCGCCATCATCCGCACGCAGGACCCCGGAGTGCAGAAGGGGCTACGGGTGCATGACGGTGCGCCATCATCACGATGACGATCAAATCAAGCCAGGTCAGCCGTTTCATCTCAGTCGCCCTGTCGGTTGCTGCGACCGGGCGCCGGACGGCGTCCGGGTGATTCGAACATGCGCTCGTAGGGTGGGGTGGATTTGCTGTCGCTTAGCGTGTGGGCTGGATGTGGTGGATCAGGCCCAGCGCATGGGTGACCGCATGCGCTGGACCGAGGTCTAAGGCTCACCCATCGGGTCCGACGGTCGCAGGGGCTGTACTGAACACATCGTGGTGCAGCCCGCCTTCCTCGGTGCGGTCTCAGGTGTTGTCGGTGAGCGTGGCGTCGGGACCATGCGCCTTGACCGATGCGATCCCCGCATCCCGTCCTGCGGACGAGGTATAGGTCTCACTGGTGCCGATGGGTTCGCCATTCGATGCTTTCAGAACGAAATAGAATTGACCGTTGGCCGCAGTCCGCTTCTCGTAGCGGGCATCGATAGGTGAGTTGTTGCGGACTGACGTGATACCGCCGAGCGCGTTCGCCTTGGTTGCGTAACGCTCGCTGCTGAGAATGGGCTCGCCGTTCGATGCTTTGAGGACGAAGTGGTACTGGTCTCCGGATTGCGACAGCACATAGCGTCCCGCCATGATGATCTCCATCTGCGCCGGATCAGCCCGGCGAGCGAGTATTGCGTGGGGGCGCACACTTTAAGTTCAGAAGATCCCGCAATCTAATGTCGGGAAAATCTGATCTGTTTATTCAGCTTAGAGTTGGTGGTTGGCGATCCGAGCTTTGTCGAGTCAGCGGTGATTACGCAGGCGTCGCCGGAGGCGATGATGGCTATGGGGGATCTTGTGATATGGCCGACGCGCCGGCATCAGCAGGTGTGCTTGGCGAATCTCATCAAGCAGACGGGGTAACGCCCAATGGCAAATCCCGCAGTCTGCAACTACGGTGGATCAGGTGATGAAGTTTGTGCGTCCCCGGCCGCGGCTGGCGTGCACGGCAGCCGTCTACCAGGGCCAGTATCTTGGCATCGCCGGTTTGTCGTCGCTGATGACGACGCTCAGCTTGGTAAAACGCCTGGCGACTGATGCCGAAAATCGCGGCAATCCCTTGCCACGCTTAGCCTTTGAGGCGCCTTGCGTGAGGACTTGCAGGAAGGCTTTTTACGACACGCACCCCGTAATCCTCTTTAAGGACATCCACGATCGCCTCGAAGAGCTGCGCCTTCTCGTTCGCCTCCCGCAACTGGACCTGCAGGGCCTTGATCTGTTGTTCGGGCGTCAGCGGTTTGGCTGTTCCGGCTCTTGGGCCAGTCTTCATGGGAGGAGATGATGCCCCGCCCGACCAGTCTTGCGGGCCGTGACGGCGAAGCCAGGACAGCACCGTGCTGCGCCCTTGGATCCCATAGCGCGCTTGGGCCTGCTTGAAGGTCAGTTCTCCGCGCTCGATCTGGTCGGCCACCGACAATTTGAAGGCCAGCGAGTAGTCCCGCTGGCTGCGCCTAATCTTTGATTTCATTGAACATTCCTTTTCCAAGTGGAAAAGGCGTCAACCCAATTCAGGACGGGTCATCTTCCAAAAAGAAGCCCCGCATAGGCGGGGCTTCAATAACGTAACGACAATCTTAGGAATTGCCGATATGGCAGGAGTTACGGCAATCGGCAAGTGGCGGTGTTGAAGTTGCAGACCGGGTTCTTGACCCCGGGGTCGTTGGAGTCAAACGTCACTTCAGCGGCAGTGCCAGTTGCTGTGACCAGCGTAGTTGCGATTGCCGGGGTAGTGGTTGCGCTGCATGCGCCGCCGGCGTAAACGGGCACGTCGGCAGTGAAGCCGCCTTGAACGGCAGCAACGTATGAATTTGTGAACGCCTTTGCTTCGCCAAGGCAGGCGTTCTCAGCGGCCTTGATTCGATAGTTGTTGTACGCCGGCAGCGCGATCGCGGCCAGGATGGCAATGATCGCGACGACGATCATCAGTTCGATCAGGGTGAAACCTTTCTGCGTCTTCATGGAGCAACTCCCCAAGGGTGGATGGATTCACGTGCCTGGAAAGCGGCGGGTGCCGATCCGTGGGCAGCCGTGCGACATGCACGTGCATCAGGGATGTCGCATGGGTCGTGCCAATCGCGCGAATGCATTGGCACGCGCGTTCCGGGCGCGTTTTTGGTGAACAACCGTGAGCGTTCTGCCCCGAGGCTGCCAGATTGGGTCGCCTTGTGACGCGTCACGTCAGGCGATGGCAGTTGGTTCGCGTGATGCCCGTCGCAGATCGGGTTGAACAGCCCTGACCTTGAAGAGGACGGGAAAGATATCGACGGCGCATCGCTGAACTTGAGCCAGACTTTGCGATGCAGAAATTCAGTAGGCGACACCGTCGACTGCATCAGGCGTCGGCGTCAGCTCTCGGCGTCAGAGTGCAACTTCAGGGAAATTGCACTCTGACCCCGGTTTTCAGTCGATGCCTAGCTTCTTGAGCTTGTAGCGCAGGGCGCGGAAGGTAATGCCGAGCACGGCGGCGGTCTTGGTCTTGTTGTAGCGGTTTTCCTGCAGCGCTTGCTGGATCGCGGCGCGTTCGATGTCCTCGATGTAGGAGGGCAGGGCAGTGCCGGCGGTCTCGTAGGGGCTGAGCGTGCGCGGGTCGGGCGGCAGGCGGACGGCGGTTTGGGCCGCGGCGCTGTTGCCGGCCATGCCGGGTTGGGCGGTCGGCAGGTGCAGATCGGCAGCGGTGATGCGGTCGCCGTCGGCCATCGCCAGCGCGCGCTCGAGGATGTTTTCCAGTTCGCGGATATTGCCGGGAAAGGCATGTGCCTCGAGGGCGGCGATCGCGTCCGGCGCAAGCGCTGGTGCCGGGCGGCGCATGGCTTGGGCGAGCCGGCGCAGGATGGCATCCGACAACAGGGGCAGGTCACCGGCGCGCTCGCGCAGCGGCGGCACGGTCAGGCCGATGACGTTGATGCGGTAGTAGAGGTCGTGGCGGAAGCGGCCTTCATCGACCAGGGTCGCCAGGTCCTTGTGGGTGGCCGAGAGGATGCGCACGTCGACCTGCACTTCGGCCGAAGCGCCGACCGGGCGCACCGATTTTTCCTGGATCGCGCGCAACAGCTTGACCTGCATCGGCAGCGGCAGTTCGGCGACTTCGTCGAGGAACAGCGTGCCGCCCTCGGCCGCCTGGAACAGGCCGGGCTTGTCGCTGTGCGCGCCAGTGAAGCTGCCCTTGCGATGCCCGAAGAACTCGCTTTCCATCAGCTCGGTGGGAATCGCGCCGCAGTTGACCGGTACGAAGGGACCGCCGGCGCGCGCGCTTTGGGCATGCAGCATGCGCGCGACGAGTTCCTTGCCGGTGCCCGATTCGCCGTTGATGCACACCGGTGCCTGGCTGCGCGCGACCTTGGCCAGCGTATTGCGCAGCGTGACCATCGCCTCGGACTTGCCGAGCAGGCGGCCGCCGGTCGCGTCGTCGCTGTGGCGGCCGCGCTCGCCCAGCTCCAGCGCCTGGCGCACCAGGCCGCGCAGCACGTTGATGTCGACCGGCTTGCTGACGAAATCGAACGCACCGGCCTTCAGCGCATCGACCGCGGCCTCGACATTGCCGTAGGCGGTGATCACTGCGACCGGGGTGCCGGGAAAGCGTGTGTTGATCTCGCCGACCAGGTCCAGACCGGAGCCGTCGGGCAGGCGCATGTCGGTCAGGCACAGGTCGTAGCGGCCGGCGGCCAACAGTTCGCGGGCGGCCGCGAGGTTGGGTGCGGTATCAGTACGCAGGCCCATGCGGCCCAGCGTGAGGACCAGCAGTTCGCGGATGTCGTGTTCGTCGTCGACGATCAGGGCGCTGCGGTGCTCGCTCATCGAAATCTGGCTGGGCGCTTGGCTTTTGCGGGGTGACCCATAGTGACAGCTTTTGCCAATAGTGACGAGGGTCACACTGGTGACGCCGGTCACACCGAACGCGGCAGGACGCCTTGTTTTCGTGAGGACTCGTGCGTTTTCATGGTGGTTCGGGCCCGCGCGCCGGGCCGGCTGCGGTTCAGCCGCGCAGCGCGCCGCGCCGCGCCGACAGTGCGATCCGGAAGCAGGCGCCGCCGCCCGGTGCGGGGGCATAGTCGAGCCGTGCTTCGTTGGCGCGACACAGTTCGTGGGCGATGTAGAGCCCCAGGCCGGTGCCGCTTTCGGAGGTGGTGAAGAAGGGGCGGAACAGCTGCGCCAGCGCGGTGTCCTCGATGCCGGGGCCGTGGTCGCGCACGCTGATGCAGGGGCGTTCGCCATCTTCGACGCGCAGGGTGATGCGCGCCGGTTCGCCGGGCTGACGGCCGTAGCGCACGGCGTTGTTGACCAGCGCGGTGAGTACCTGGTGTAGGTGGCGCGGGTCGACCACCGCGCGCACGCAGGCGGTGTCGCAGTCCGCGTCCAGGGTGGCGTTGTCGTCGGTGATGAGCAGCCGGTAGTCCTGCACGAAGGCGTGGACGGCGGCGACCAGTTCGACAGGTTCGGGCCGTGCGCGCTCGCGACGCGCCAGGCCGAGCACGCTCTCGACGATGCCGTTGGTGCGCACGCATTGCTGGTGGACGATCTGCAGCAGGCGGCGATCGCCGTCCTGGATGGCGTCCGATTCTTCGAGCAGCTGCGTCGCGTAGCTGATCGCCGCCAGCGGGTTGCGGATCTCGTGGGCGAGGCTGGCCGAGAACCGTCCCATGGTGGCCAGGGTCAGCGATTCGGCGCGGCGGGTGACCAGCGAGGTGTCGTCGAGGAACACGAGCGTGTTGTCGCCATCGGCGAGCAGGCGCACGAACCGTGGCATGACATCGACATGTTCGCGCAAGGCGAGTGGGGCGTCGTCGCTGCTGCCGCTGCGCAGCCAACTGGCCAGGCGCAGCGCCAGCGGCGGCGACAGGCGCGACAACGGGCGGCCGTGCGGGTCGCCGTCGGCATCGAGCAGGGCGAGCGCGGCTTCGTTGGCGCGGCGCACGTGGCCGGCGCCGTCGACGAGCAGGACCCCGGTCTGCATGCGGCGGATGATCAGTTCGTTGATCTCGGCCAGGCTCTGCGCCTCGGCCTCGTGGTGGTCGGCCAGCGCCTGGCTCTCGCGGATCTGCGCGCCGAGCATGCGGGTCAGCGAGGCGGCGGCGAACAGGCCGAGCGCGAACATCAGTGGCTCGGCAACCGGGCGTGTCGGCGCGTGTGCGCTCATCAGGCCGGCGAGCGGTCCGATCAGGAGCGAGGCGGCCGCCGCCATGCAGATCAGCAGGCCGGTGCGCAGGCGCACGAACAGCGAGGCCGCGGCGACGTTGAACAGCAGCAGCATTGCCACGCCGGGGGCGACATCGGGCACGGCATGGCTGGTCAGCGCCGCGACCAGGATGTCGACGCCGATGCCGACCGTCGCATGGGCGGCGTAGGCCGGATGGGGCGCGCGGGCGTGGATCAGCAGGCCGACCGAGGCGACCAGGTAGCCCAGGCTCACCGGCACCGCGATCGCGGCGATCTCCACGCCGCCCAGCGCCTCGCCCCAGGGGCTGAACACGACCAGCGCCAGCAGCGCGGCCTCGAGCACCCGATAGAGCGAGAAAAGTGCCAGTTCGCGCTGCATCAGCGACCGGGACATCGCGGGGGCGGCCAGCGGCACGGGGGCTCCAAGGGGACGGTCCGGCGCCAGTATAGGCAGGCGCCGCGGGCCCGGCCGACCCCCGGTTTTGCCCGCCGGGCGCGCATGCGCGAGAATGGCGGACCCCGTCGGCCCGTCGCGCTCTGCGCGCCCGCTGGCGGTCGGCGACATTTCCTTCCCGTACGGACCCCACATGAACTTCCACGAATACCAGGCGAAGCAGTTGTTTGCCGATTACGGCATCCCCGTGCCGGCCGGGCGCGTTGCGTCCACCGCCGACGAAGCAGTCGAAGCAGCCAAGTCCCTGGGCGATGGCCCCTGGATGGTCAAGGCCCAGATCCACGCCGGTGGCCGCGGCAAGGCCGGTGGCGTGAAGTTCTGCAAGACCCACGACGATGTGAAGGCCGCGGCCGAGAAGATGCTCGGCACGAACATGGCGACCTACCAGTCGGCGGGCGTCGCGCTGCCGGTGAACCTGGTGCTGGTGACCGAGGCTGGCGAGATCGCCAAGGAGCTGTATCTGTCGGTCCTGGTCGACCGCGGCACGCAGTCGATCACCTACATCGTCTCCAGCGAGGGCGGCGTGGATATCGAGCAGGTCGCTGCCGAGACCCCCGAGAAGATCGAGACCCTCAATGTCGGCTTCGTCGAGGGCTTCCAGGCCTACCAGGGCCGCGACATCGGCTTCAAGATCGGCCTAAACGCCAAGCAGGCCAACCAGCTGGCCAAGATCATGGGCGGCCTGTACCGGCTGTTCAACGAGAAGGATCTGGCGCTGGTCGAGCTCAACCCGCTGGCGATCCTCGACAGCGGCGACCTGTACGCGCTCGACGGCAAGGTCAACAGCGACGACAACGCGACCTTCCGCCACAAGGATCTGGCCGCGATGCGCGACACGACCCAGGAAGACGAGGCCGAGGTGCGCGCCAGCGAGTACGACCTCAACTACGTGACGATGGACGGCAACATCGGCTGCATGGTCAACGGCGCAGGCCTGGCGATGGCGACGATGGACGTGATCGCGCTCAACGGCGGTTCGCCGGCCAACTTCCTCGACGTCGGCGGCGGCGCAACCAAGGAGCGCGTGACCGAGGCGTTCAAGCTCATCCTGTCTTCGGACAAGGTCAAGGCGATCTTCGTCAACATCTTCGGCGGCATCGTGCGCTGCGACATGATCGCCGAGGGCATCATCGCCGCGGTCAAGGAAGTGGACGTCAAGGTGCCGGTCGTGGTCCGTCTGGAAGGCACCAACGTGGAAGCGGGCAAGAAGCTGCTGGCCGAATCCGGCCTGGCCATCACCCCGGCCGACGACATCAACGACGGCGCCAAGAAGGCCGTCGCGGCCGTTGCCGCCTGACCCCACGCGACCAGGAACTCATTCAATGTCTGTTTTGATCAACAAGAATACGAAGGTCATCGTGCAGGGCTTCACCGGCCAGCAGGGCACCTTCCATGCGACCCAGATGGTCGAGTACGGCACCCAGGTCGTCGGCGGCGTGACCCCCGGCAAGGGCGGCACCACCCACATCAACCTGCCGGTGTTCAACACCGTGCGCGAAGCGGTCGAAGCCACCGGCGCCGATGCGTCGGTGATCTACGTGCCGCCGCCGTTCGCGGCCGACGCGATCCTCGAGGCCGCAGCGGCCGGCATCAAGGTCATCGTCTGCATCACCGAGGGCATTCCGGTGCTCGATATGCTGCGCGTGAAGAACGTGCTCAAGTCGCACCCCGATGTCACCCTGGTCGGTCCGAACTGCCCCGGCGTGATCACCCCGGGCGAGTGCAAGATCGGCATTATGCCGGGCCACATCCACCAGCCGGGCAAGATCGGCATCGTCTCGCGCTCGGGCACGCTGACCTATGAAGCCGTCAAGCAGACCACCGCGGCGGGCCTGGGCCAGTCGACGGTCATTGGCATCGGCGGCGATCCGATCAACGGGCTGAACTTCGTCGACTGCCTGAAGCTGTTCAACGAGGACCCGCAGACCGAGGGCATCATCATGGTCGGCGAGATCGGCGGCGACGCCGAGGAAGCGGGCGCCGAGTACATCAAGGCGCACGTCAAGAAGCCGGTCGTGGGCTTCATCGCCGGCGCCTCGGCCCCTCCGGGCAAGCGCATGGGCCATGCCGGCGCGATTGCGTCGGGTGGCTCGGGCACGGCCGAAGGCAAGTTCAAGGCGATGGAAGCGGCCGGCGTGAAGACCGTCCGTTCGCCGGGCGACCTGGGCGCGGCGATCGCCGAGCTGGTCAAGTAAGCGATCCGGCTCACCGGCGCTTTGCGAAAAGGCCGCCTTCGGGCGGCCTTTTTCTTGGTCTCGCCGCGCCAAAACCGGGGTCCAAAACCGGGGTGGAGGTTGAAATTATAAAAGGGTAAAGTTAAAGAATAAACCGGGTTTAT